>CAYPKH010000084.1:0-7096 GCA_964411245.1 uncultured Nitrospina sp. | reverse complement strand
GTTGCGGACGGCGGTTTTCAATCCGCTGAAACTGAAATCGAGAGAATCCTTTTCCAGCCAGGCGCGTGGAAAGTCGTGGGCTTCAGCATTACCCTGCCGCGCTATCTTTTCGATAAGGGGTCCGCCGGGAAAGCCGAGGCCGAGCATCTTGGCGACTTTGTCGAACGATTCCCCGGCGGCGTCATCGCGGGTGCGGCCGAGAATGCGGTACCGCCCGAAGCCATCGACCCGGCACAAATCCGTATGCCCGCCGGAGACGATCAGGGCGAGAAAAGGAAACGGCACTTCCTCCTGTAGAAAAATGGCCAGCACATGACCCTCCAGATGGTTGATTCCCATAACCGGAATGTCCAGGGAATAGGCCAGGGCCTTGGCGGTATTCAACCCCACCAGCAGGGAGACCACCAGGCCGGGGCCTTGGGTGGCGGCGATGAGGTCGATATTGTGGAGCGTAACTCCGGCTTCCTTTAACGCGGTTTCGATGATGCGATGGATGCGCTCGACATGGGAACGCCCGGCCAATTCGGGGACGATACCTCCGAATTGGGAATGGATTTCATCCTGGGAGGCGATCACGTTGGAGCGCAGGCGGGTCCCATTTTCCAGGACGGCGGCCGCCGTTTCATCGCAGGAGGTTTCTATGCCTAATACCAGCATGGTCCAATGTCAGAGTTGAATCGTTGACAATCAGGAAGGATGATCCCATCAGGGTGGAGGGGTGTTCTATCCCCGCCCACCAAAACATTTTCTTTTAATTCCGAAACGCAATCAGTTGCTGGCTTTGTCGGACTTAAATACCTTGCTCATGACCGACCACCCCTGGAGCAAAGAAACGGCATCTTTGAGTTGGATGTCCTTTTTCAGGTCCTCCATAAGGGAAGCCATGAGTTCGCGCTTCTTGACATCTTCTTCAGAGGGCTTGAGCTCCACCGTCTCGGGCTCTTCTTCCCCAAAACTATTTTTGCCTTTAAGATGCTTTTTCAGGTCTTTTTCCCTGAGGAACTTCCGCATCTTCTTTTTTTCCTGGTTGATTTCTTCTTTACTCTTATCATCTTCTTTCTGGGGTTTTCTTGCCGTGGCGACAGGAACCTCTACGATAATATCAGGAATGATTCCATTTTCCTGAATCACCCGACCGCTGGGGGTGTAATACCGGGCGGTGGTCAATCTCAATGCAGAACCGTCGCTGAGCGGAATAATGGTTTGCACGGAACCCTTGCCAAACGTCTGGGTGCCCAGAATGATGGCGCGGTTGGAATCCTGAAGCGCGCCGGCAACGATTTCCGAGGCGCTGGCGCTACCCCCGTTAACGAGAATGATCATGGGATACGACGTCCGCTGGACTCGATCGTGCGTGGTGAACCGCATGTTCTGTTCTTCGGTCCGGCCCTGGGTGTAGACGATCAGGTTTTCGGGTGGGAGAAAACGGTCCGACACTTCCACCGCCTGATTCAACAAACCGCCGGGGTTGTTACGCAAATCCAAAATCAGTTTTTTAACCTGTTTTTCTCGAAATTTATTCAGGACCTTGTCCAGATCACGGCTGGTGGTCTTGGTAAAACTTCGGATTTTGACGTAACCGATATTGCCTTTATAAATTTTACTTTTAACGCTTTTGACCTGAATGTTGCCGCGCTCCAGAGTGACCTCAAACGGCTCATCCCTGCCTTCGCGGAAAATGGTGATGTTGACTTCGGTGCCGATCTTGCCGCGCAATCGATCCACCGCATCGGACAGTGTCATGTCCAGGGTGGATTCCTCTTCAATCTTGATGATGCGATCCCCGGACTTGATACCCGCACGGTCGGCCGGCGTATCTTCGATCGGGGCCACCACCGTCAGAATTCCTTTGCGAAGGGTGATTTCGATTCCCAAGCCCCCGAATCGGCCGGAGGTTTCCACTTTCATCTGTTTGAAGGCTTCCGGCGGCAGGTATGAGGTGTGAGGATCCAAAGTTTTCAGCATTCCCCGAATGGCGCCGTCTATCAAATCGCTGGTGTCCAGAGTTTCGACATAGTTGGACTCGAGCAACGAAAGAATTTCGGAAAACACCTTGAGCTTTTCGTAGGTATCCACCGCGGGTTTGGCGGCTGGTCCTTCCGCTTCCTGGGACCAAGCCGGTTGGAATCCCCCGGCGGCCAGTAAAAGAATCAACAGCGCCGCACTCAGGGTTCGAAAACCCAGACGTTTAAAATAACTAAGATACTCTCTGTGGAAACTCAAAATAGTTCTCCAATCAAAGGGAAATAAATTTAACGTTTATTTACAATTATAACGCATATTTCGCGGGTTTCATGATTTGGTTCTATTTTCTTTTGGCGACTTGCAACCAGAGGGCCGGGTCGATCGGCTTGCCCTTGTGGCGCAATTCCAGATAGAGGGTTTCCCCGATCAGGGATCCGCTATCCCCCGACAAACCGATGGCCTGGTGTTCGTGAACATAATCGCCGGTTTGCACCAGCATCTTATCCAAATGGCCGTATAAGGAATGGTATTCTTTGCCATGTCCGACGATAATCAGGTTGCCATATCCTTCCAGAGGACCAGCAAATAAAACAGGCCCCTGAAAAATGGGGTGGACCTTCGTCCCTTTTTTAACTTTCAAATTGAGGCCGTTGTTGATGATATGCGTTCCGAATTGCCGGTCTTTCACCCTCCCGAAGCGGTTGAGGATTTTTCCCTGAACCGGGTAAAACAAACGGCCCTTTTTATCGGCCAAACTCAACCCCTCACCGGAAAGCCGTTTTTTCTCCAATCGGGAAATCAGGTCATTCAAGTTCTCGGAAGCTTTGAGCAATTCCTTGCGTGCCTGAATGAAGTATATTTTCTTACTCTTGATTTTTCGCAGAAAGTCGGATTTTTTTCCTTTTTTCTGTTCGATTTCGTTCTTCTTATGAAGCGCCGCACTTTCAAACTGAGCCAGTCGGCTCTTGGCTTTGAATAATTTCTGTTCTTCTTCCCTGAGCTGTTTTAAATACCTCTGGTAATTTTCGAATACTCGGGAATCATGAGACATCTGTAGTTCCAGATATTTCATCTTTTGAATCAAATCGCTGTAATCTTCCGCGGAAAAAAGGATTTTAACCGGCGACATTTTCCCCTGCTTGTATAAGATGCGCAGGCGTTTCCCCAGCATGCTTTCCTGGCGGGCCAATCTTTTTTCCGCCCCTTTGATTTTCCGGGAGAGCTGGTCCATTTGCTTTTTGTTGATCTTGATATTCCATCGATAAATCTGCAACTCCCTTTCCCGGATCTTTTTTTGGACTTCCAGGGTACCCAGGGTTTTCAGGATTCGGGTTTCTTTTTTATCTATAGAGGAGATTTTTCTGCCCTGCTTTTCGATTTTTTTCTTCAGGCTTTCCAGTTCCCATTTTTCGTCCTGAATGAGTTTTTCGATTTCTTTTTTCGATGGATCGTCAGCCGACGCCTGTCCGGTCCAGCCACCGCTCAGGATCAAAACTATAATGAAGATTCTCGCCACGGTCATAGCTTTTTATACACTCCCAAAAACTGATGAAGGGGAAAAAAACTGCCCAGCCAGCCCACCAGAATGCTGGCCATGATGATGGTCATGATCATAGGAAAAGAAATGAACTGAAAATCCATGCTCCGGCCGAACGTTTCAAGGGCTCCCTGAAATTGATTCACCACATACAGGTGGATGCTTTTCATCAGAGCGAGGGAAACCACGGCCCCCAGCAGTCCGTGAAGAATGCCTTCCAGAAAAAAGGGAAGTTGAATAAATCCGGGAGTGCCTCCCGACAAAAGCATCAGCTCGATTTGGTCTTTTCTCGACAAAATGGAAAGTTTGACGGTATTGGAAATGATCAGCACGGCCCCCAGGCACAACAGGGCGCCCAACGCCAACAGGAACACCCGCATCAGAATAATGAACCCTTCAAACCGGCTGATCCATTCTTCTCCGTATTCAACCGACTCCACCCCCGGCAGTTGTTTCAGTTGCTTCGCCAACGTGCCAATCGCTTCCAGCCGGTTCGGGGAAGGTTTGATTTTGAGGTTGAAGGATGCCGGCAGAGGATTGAATCCCATCCCTTTCAGAAAAGCGGATTTTTCGGAAAACATGGCTTGAAATTTTTTCCAGGCTTTTTCTCTGGAAACAAAATCAAACGATTCCACTTCAGAATGCGAGGAAACCATTTTCTCCAATTTTTTCTTTTGACGGATAGAGATATCGTCTTCCAGATAGACGATCAGCTGGACCTGATCATTCCAGAACGAAAGAACGGAGTTGAGGTTGATGTAAACGAACAGGAACAGTCCCAAAATCGACAGGGCGATGGTGATGGTCCCGACCGAAGCAAAAAACAACTGTTGGTTGGATTTAATATTGGTGATGGTTGCTTTAAGAATTCTCATCGTCGATATCAGACCACGACCCGCGTGTCTACCATCTTGCCCTGCTTCAGGGTGATGACCGCATGGTCACCTTCCTGCAGAATATTCTGGCTGTGCGTCGCAAACACCACCGTCGTGCCTTCGATATTGGCCTGTTCGAACAAATGGAGAATTTCGCTGGCCATCTCCGGATCGAGGTTTCCGGTCGGTTCATCCGCCAGCAAAATTTTTGGATTGTTCACCAGGGCCCGGGCAATGGCTACGCGCTGTTGTTCTCCCCCCGAAAGCTCCATGGGGTAGGCGTCTTTTCTATGCGAGAGGCCGACGTTCTTGAGGGCTTCCCAGGCTTTATACCGGATGGTTTTTTTATCGGCGCCGACGATTTCCAGTACGAACGCAACATTTTCGAGGATGGTTTTTCCCTGGAGCAGTTTGTAGTCCTGAAACACCACGCCGATTTTCCGGCGCAGTTTCCACAGCCGGTTGAATTTCATTTTTCCCACATTAGTGCCGTTGATCAGCACCTGCCCCCGGTCGTGGTTTTCCCAGCGGTACAGCAGTTTCAAAAGAGTCGATTTGCCGGCGCCGCTGGGACCGGTGACAAAGACAAATGCGCCCTTTTTGATAATGAATGAAATATCCACCAGGGCGAGAGTGTTGTTGTAGGATTTGTAAACGTTGTATAGCTGGATCATTGCAATCCAGGGAGTAAGGGGTCCGGTGAATGGATCAATTCAACTATTCGGGGAAACCGCCGAAATCAATCCCCTGGCTTGGGGTCAACAGAAGGCAGTTCATCCATTAAAATAATGTCGCTGGCGGCGGCTTCTTCTGAAATCATGTCCGGCGTCAGAAAAGAAGCCATATCATGGGTGTAATATTTTCGGATTTGATCGTCCGACAAGAGCTCGAAATTGATATAGGTTTTGATGATCAGCCGGTCATCCTCGACCACATAGGCAAACACACCTTGAGAGCATACCAGATATCCGTCATGCAGGCCATAGGTCAATAACGCCTCGTCCAGGTAGGAATCCAGGGTGATGATGCAGTTATCCGTTGTCTCGGTACGTTCGCTGAACCGCTCCACGCAGTGCGAGGTATAGGCCACCTGAGGATGGGTGAACGATTTGAACAGCTTTCCCTTGTCGGTGGATTCGGTATGCGAGGGAGACACCAGGGACACAAAACCCTGCTTGGTGAAATCGATCAAACACAAAATATCTTTGCCGAATTTTTTCCCCACCTTTTTTGTAATCCGTTCCATGAAGCGCTGCCGCTTCCGGATAGAGATGCGGCCCCCACGCCCGAAATAGCGCTGGAACTCTTTTTTCACAAAACCCTCGACCTGGGCCTTTTTGAATGCGAAATGACGGTCTTTAGTCATGGAAAGCCTGCAATTTCATTATTAACAATGCTTTGCTTCATCATTATATCCAACTCCGGTAACGGAACAAAGAACAAACTGGTCCGCACCGGAATCCCTGAAGGCCCTTGATTTTTCAATCTTTTCCAATCTATAATTTTCGATATCCGGCAAAACCTCTGATAAAATGAAACCATGAACAGCACCTTGAAAATCTTTACCATGCTCCTGGGGACGACGCTGGCTTTGAATGTGGCCATGAATTACATGGGGGACAATATATCCGACTTCGAGAGCCGGCCTCTGCCCCTCAAGCGAACCATGGTCATCAAAACCAACAACCCCGTTTTGCAAGTGGATGCCAAGTCCAAAGATCGATGGACCCTGGTGGATTTTTCCTCGAAAAAAACCTTCCAGATTTTCGACCCGGAAATAGATAAAGAACGGATGAATCAACAGGACTGGGACCTGGGTTTCCAGCGCACCAAAATAATCTCCAACGGCGGAGTCACCAATCCCCAGGGGGTCGTAACCATCGCCAACCTGGGCCCGGTGGATTTCGATTCCGTGGTTCGCATTCCCGAAGCTGATTTCGTCCCGGATGTGCGCTCCTGGGGCCACGTCAACAATCCCTCCATCGTGGGCTGGTACCTGTACCGGACTCGAACGCATAATATCGAATCGAAACGCAATATTTATATCGTTAAGACGTCAGACGGCTATCTCAAGCTTAAAATTTTGAATTATTATTGCCAGCGGACTGAAAGCGACTGCAAATCGGCGATGTGTCCCCGGGACGAAGCGGCCTGTCTAACTGTGGAATATCGCCACATCAAACCCGGAGAGCGAGCCTTCCCAAGCCCACCGCCCACGCGGCCGAAAACGGCTCAGGTGATTCCTTGAAATGGCTGATACCGCTCGTCCTGCTGGCCGCTTTCCTGACGGCCTGCGAGGCGGCCTCCACCTCTTCATCGCCGTCGGATATGGTTTGGATTCCCGCCGGAACCTTCACCCAAGGCCTGGATCCCGCCGGCGAACTCCCCTCTTTCATTTCCGACCGCACGTCCAGTAAAAATGCGCAACCTCAGCATGAAATTTTTTTGGATGCGTTTTACATGGATATCCATGAGGTGAGTTATGCCGAGTTTCTGCAGTTCAAGCCCCGGGCAAAATACCCCGAAGGCCGGTTTAACCAACCCATCCGCGCCATCTCCTGGTATACAGCTGACGCTTATTGTCTGTGGTTGGGAAAACGGTTGCCCACGGAGTTTGAATGGGAAAAAGCCGCCCGCGGCCCGGAAGGCCTACTGTACGTCTGGGGAAATAAATTCCAGAAGGGAAACGCCAATTTCGGGAAAACCGTGCAACCTTCCG
>CAYPKH010000083.1:0-7133 GCA_964411245.1 uncultured Nitrospina sp. | reverse complement strand
CCGCCGCTTTTGCTCTCGGGATCGTAGGCGCAGTGCAACTCCGTCACCTCTCCCTGATCGTTCTTGATGACTTCCTGGCATTGGATGATGTAGGCGTGTTTCAGGCGCACTTCCTTACCCGGCGCGAGCCTGAAAAATTTTTTGGGCGGGTCTTCCATGAAATCTTCCTGCTCAATATACAACTCCCGTGAAAAAATGATCATCCTCGACCCGGCTTCAGGGTCTTCCGGATTGTTCTCGGCTTCGAGATATTCCACCTGCCCTTCCGGGTAATTGGTGAGCACCACTTTCAACGGCCTGAGTACCGCCATGACCCGCGGCGCGGTTTTATTGAGCTCCTCGCGCAGGCAGAATTCCAGGAGCGCGAGGTCGACCGTGCTGTTGGCCTTGGCGACGCCGATGCGGTCGCAGAAGTCGCGGATCGCCGCCGCCGTGAACCCGCGCCGCCGCAGGCCGCTGATGGTCGGCATGCGGGGATCGTCCCATCCGCTCACAATCTTTTCCGTCACCAACTGGATCAGTTTGCGTTTGCTCAATACCGTATAGGTCAGGTTGAGGCGCGCGAACTCGTACTGCCGGGGAGGGTACACGCCGAGCGCGTCGAGGCACCAGTCGTAGAGCGGGCGGTGATCCTCGAACTCGAGGGTACAGATCGAGTGGGTGATGCCCTCGATGCTGTCGGACTGCCCGTGCGCCCAGTCGTACATCGGGTAGATGCACCAGTCGGAGCCGGTGCGGTGGTGCTCGGCGTGGAGAATGCGGTACAGCACCGGATCGCGCATATTCAGATTAGGCGAGGCCATATCGATTTTAGCGCGCAGGACTTTTGCGCCGTCGGGGAATTTTCCATTTTTCATATCCTCAAACAGATTAAGATTTTCTTCGATAGGCCGGTCGCGGTGCGGGCTGTTCTTGCCGGGTTCCGAAAGCGTGCCGCGGTACTCGCGGATTTCGTCGGCGCTGAGGTCTTCGACGTAGGCATTGCCGTCCTTGATGAGCTGGACCGCCCAATCATACAACTGTCCGAAATAATCCGAGGCGTAGAACTCGCGGTCGGCCCAGTCGAAGCCCAGCCACTTCACGTCCTCTTTGATGCTATCGACGAACTCCTCTTCCTCCTTGACGGGGTTGGTGTCGTCGAAGCGTAGGTTGCATTGGCCGCCGAACTCTTGAGCGAGGCCGAAGTTGAGGCAGATCGATTTGGCGTGGCCGATGTGCAGGTAGCCGTTGGGTTCCGGCGGGAAGCGCGTGTGGACGCGTCGGTCGTTTTTGCCGGCGGCGAGGTCTTCTTCGATGATCTTGTGGATGAAGTGGGTCGGCGCTGGGGGTTCTTCGGTACTCAACGGGGGCTCCATTTCAGTTTAAATCATGATCCAAAACGAGCCGTATTGTAACAGATCGTTCCGGTTGAAGGGATCAGGATTTCGGGGGGAGTCCGTAGTGCTGTTGGTAGACGGCGAGGTTGTGGCGCAGGGCGACTGCCGCCGGATAATCCGGGCCGAACAGTTTCGAGTAAATCGCCTCCGCCTCGCGGCTGTGCCGGATCGCCCGCGGCCCGTCGCCCGTCACATGATAAAGCACGCCCAGTTCCTCGTGGGCGATCACGTTGTCGGGCATCACCTCCAGGACTTTGTGGAACGCGTCGATGGCCGCCGGCGCCTGACGCAGGGCCATATAGGATTCGCCGAGGTTCAGCCAGGACTCGACACAACGCGAACAATACCGGACCGCCTGCTTTAAATGCGGCACCGCCTTTTCCGGTTGGTTCTTCTGCATCCACGCGACGGCCAGGTTGTTGTGGGCGACGGGGTTGGTATCGTCCACCCGGAGGGCGTGCTGGAACAGGGTGAAACTGTTTTTCCAGACGCCGGTTTGCACCCATGAGGCGGTCATCAGGACGAGCAGAAGCGCGCCACCTACCGCCGCAGCCGCCGGCCCGGCCCGCTTCTTAATGAAATCCCAATTCGCGAGACCCCAGACCGCCATGATGAAAATCCCGATGAGGGGAAAATAGGTGTAGCGGTCGGCCATGGCGTGGTCACCGGCGCGCAACAGTCCGGTCATCGGCAACAGCGACCCCGCGAACCAGAGCCATCCGACCGCCAGGTACGGGTGCCGTTGCCATCGGGCGAGTGTCCACGCCGTGAGGCCCAGCACCATCACCAGAGACCCGCCCCATTGCCAGAAGGGCGGCATCTGCTGGCTTGCGGGATAGAAAACCGAAAGCCCGGCCGGCCATATTATATGGAGCAGATATTTCATGTAGAGGACGGGCATCATCGCCAGCCGGATTTGTAACGGCAGGGACGACGTTTTGTCGTCCATGTGGCGCAGTTCGAATCCTTTGACGATGATGAGGAGGAACAAACCGATGATCAGAAAGAGCGGGATTTTTTCAATCACCAATTTACGGAGGGCGTGCCAATTTATGCCCGTAGAACCCGGCTCGCTTTGCAGACGGTTCAAAGGCCAGAAATCGATCAGCAGAAACACGAACGGCAGAACCACCATCACCGGCTTGGATAACAAGGCCAGCAGAAAAAACAAGGCGGTGGAGGCATAGCGCAGAACATTCGGGTTTTGGGCAAACCGGCGGTAGGCTTCCAGCGACAACAGGGCGAACAACATCGCCAACAGGTCCTTGCGGTCCGCCACCCAGGCCACCGTCTCCACCTGCAGGGGATGAATGGCGAACAACAGCGCGGCGACGGCGCTCCGATTACGGGACCCGGTCAGTTTGTTCAGGAACAAAAATAAAATCACGGTGTTCGCCGCATGCAGGAGCAGGCTGACGGCATGATGACCCGCGGGGTTGAGGCCGAACAGCTCGACATCCAGCATGTGGAAAATCCAGTTCAGGTACTGGGAAAAATTGTACTGGATGGAAAACGCCCAGACGACGCCTTCCCAGGTCAGCCCGTTTTTGACGTGGACGTTCTCGACGTAAAACGCGTCGTCGTAGTTGACGAATTCGAAACCGACCACCTGCCCGAACACCAGGACATTGACGAGAACCAGAAGAAAGGCAATTTGCGGCGTTGAAAGGTTTGAAAGTTTATTCATAAATCCGAGGAAAGGAGTAAAAAAATTCCACAGCCCTTTTTGCAGTATCACAAAAGGACTGTGGAAAATCAATACGAGCCCACGCCGGTTAAGCCCGTGTGCAACTCAAGGGACGTTTCTCTAGCTTATCCCTTTTCCATGAGGCCGAGGCTCTGCCAGTGTTCCTGATTGAGATGGGACAATCGGCAGTCGATGACCTGTTCCGTTTTGGCCTCCTCGTAATCGTCGAACCAGTAGGCGTCCGGGTTGCGTTTGAAGGCCATGAAGCGTCCGCTGTCGCCGTTCTCGGCGGCGCGGTGGTAACGGAAAAACACCTGGTCTTCGGTCAGCCCGACGACTTCGATTTTGCCCGTGGCGTGAGACATGGCGAAGCGGGCGCGTTTGGCCAGGCCGGAGCACTTGACGCGCGCCATCTCGAAAATTTCATACGCCTTCTCCACCGGCACCGTGTAGGTGCGGTTGCCTGCCGTGGGCCGGCACTGGAATATATAATAGGGCGACACACCGATATAAGACAGCTTGTTGAACAGTTCGTTGAGAACGATCGGGTCGTCGTTGATGCCTTTGATGAGCGGCGTCTGATGCATGATCATCGCGCCCGCCTTCTGCAGAAGATTGAGTCCTTCGATCGCCGGTTCGGTGAGTTCCACCGGGTGGTTGAAGTGCGCGATAATGTAAATTTTCTTCTCCGGTGTGGTGTAGCGTTCGATCATCTCCAGCAGGGAGGGATCGTCGATGATCCGGAACGGATTGAACGCCGGCATCTTGGTGCCGATGCGGATGATCTGCACGTGGTCCACTTCGCGCACCTGCCGGATGATGGGCTCGAGCTTGCTGGTGGACATGATCATCGGATCGCCGCCGGTGAGTAGAACGTTGGTGATCTCTTTGTGCGACTTGATATAGGCCATCGCGTCGGAGATATCCTTGGTCACCTCGTCGTTACCTTCCATGAACAGCCGCTTGCGGAAACAGAAGCGGCAATAGGCACCGCAGGTTTCGTTGACCAGCATGATGACGGTGGAGTCGTACTTGTATTCCAATCCCTTGGCGACGGTGTAGGAGTGTTCGTCGCAGGCGTCCAGCTTGCCGTCGTCGTTGAGCTCCTGCACGTCGGGAACGATCAGCCGCTTGATGGGGTCGTTGGGATCGTCCCAGTTGATGAGGGATTGATAATAATCGTTGGTGCGGAAGACGAAAGTATCGATGACCTTGTTCAGCGGTTCGCTCTCTTCGGCGCTGATTTCGGGAATCTGGGCGAGTTTGTTCAGGTATTTAACTTTGGTTTTCGCTTTGGGGGAGCGGGGGACATTCATAATAAACCTCCATGCGGGTTCGGACCCGCCGTAAAAACTACAGAGTCAGGAGATCCCCCCAAAATTCTATATCCTCAGTCTACGGCTTTTTATTAGGGATGTCCCACAAATTGATCCGAATTTTCAGCCACCCGGAATACGGATCAATGACGCGTGGATTGCTCCTGGAGAGAAGTTGAAAAACGGGAGGTTGACGGAAGAGAGAGAAATCCCCCTGTCATGCTGAGCCCGTCAAAGCATGACTGGATCACAAGATTTACAACCTTTGTGTCACCCTTCGACAGGGCCTGTCCTGAGCTTGTTGAAGGGCTCAGGGTGACAGCATCTCCGCGATGTCTTTGACTTTCACCCGGTCGGCGGGGTATTTAGGAAAATATGAAAACCGGTCAATTTAAAACATATTTTTTGTTATCGAAGACCAATTCCTGGATTTTGATCAGGTTCCCTGTCGGGAATTTACAGATATTGTTTTCACAGACATAAACTGTTGTCTTTCCATCTTCTGTGACTTTGTCTTCTAAAATAGGGAGAGTGGTTTTTGCGTTTGGCTGGGTGTAAGCGAGGGTTTTGTTGGGAATAAATCGGCTTTGGAGCATCTTTAAGATACCATCCTTTTTTATGGATTTTTCTGATCCGACCACCGCTATTTCTTTGGACCGGTCGAGATAGAAGTCCAGGGCGATCAACATTTGCGTAAAGGCGTTGGGAACTTGAATCAAAAGGTCCCCCGGAGCGGCCAGTATTTTTTTGGCCTTGTTCAGATAGTCCTGTTCGAAAGTGAAGTTGTAAAGCTTGAGAAGATTTAAAGCGGCAACGGCATTACTGTTGGGTCTGGCGTTATCTTCAAAGCTTTTTTTGCGCACGGGCAGGAAATTGCCAGATTTTTCAGAATAGAAATACGCCCCTGCGCCGGCATCCCAAAACAAATCATCCTGCCTTTTTTGAAGTTTTCGCGCCCAATGGATCCACCGTTCGTCGAAATCCCCTTCATAAAGGGCTATTAATCCTTGGATCAGATAGGCATAGTCATCAAGAATGGCCGTGTATTTGACTTCACCCTCCCGAAACCTCCGGGCCAGTTTTTCATTTTGATAAAGGTGGTTTTTAATGAACCAGGCCGCTTTTTGTGCGGCGATCAGGTATTTTTTATCGCCCAACACCTGGTAAGCTTTCGCCATAGAACCCAACATCAACCCGTTCCAGGCGGTTAGAATCTTATCGTCCTTGAACGGGTGCACCCGTTTTATCCTGACCGCCAAAAGCTTTCGATGAATCGACTTCACAACAGGGTCGGCCTTAACGTCCCAGGACACTTCTTTCTGGAGATAAAAGATATTCTTCCCTTCTTTTCCGAGTTCTCCAAAGTTTCCTTCGAGGGTTACCCCGTAAATCTTTTTTACCCGTTCATATTCATCTTTTGTGAGGAGTTCTTTCAGTTCCTCATTAGACCATACGTAAAATATACCCTCTTCGCCCTCGCTGTCAGCATCTTCGGCGGAATAAAAACCGCCTTCCGGCCCGGTCATATCCGTTAAAACGTAATCCAGTATCCCCCGCGCCACCGCCTCAAACATCTTGTTTTGCGTCACCTGAAAACCCTCCAGATAAACTAAAGACAAAGCGGCCTGGTTATAAAGCATTTTTTCAAAATGAGGGACCCGCCAAACCCGGTCGGTGGAATAGCGGTGAAACCCGCCTCCCAGATGATCGTATATTCCTCCCCGCGCCATATGTTCCAAGGTGGATTCCACCATCGCCAGAGGTTTCTTGCTCCCCGTCCGGTGCGCGATACGCAACAAAAGCCTTAATTTCATGGTGGGCGGAAATTTTGGGGATCGCCCAAATCCACCGTACTCACGATCAAAAACCTCAACCGAACTTTTATAAAAGGCTTTAAGAATGTCTTCGTTCAAACTGGCGGTTCCAGCAGAAATATCATCGGAAGCTTCGATAAACCTGCTGACCCTTTCCCCAATGGATTTAATTTTCTCCGGCTGGTTTTCCCAAGCTGAATGAAGGGCTTGCAGAATTTTGATAAGCTGGTCTCGTGGGAAATAAGTCCCCCCAAAGAAAGGGATCAGATCAGGAGTCATCACCACAGTCATGGGCCAGCCACCGCCGCCGGTCATGGCCTGAACAATGCTCATATAAAATTTATCCACATCGGGATTCTCTTCCCGATCCACCTTGATACTGATGTAGCCCTGGTTTAATAAATCCGCCACTTCTTGATTCTCAAACGACTCCTTTTCAAGGACATGGCACCAATGGCAGGTGGAATAGCCAATGCTGAGAAAAATAGGCTTGTTCTCCGCCCGGGCCGCCGCGAAGGCTTCTTCTCCCCAAGGATACCAATAGATCGGATTATCTGCGTGTTGAAGGAGGTAAGGACTCTTTTCGTGGATCAATCGGTTGTAACGCTTTAGGGAAGTGGAAACAGGGGCAACCTTGTCAAGCGAGGGTTTGGAAATACTAGGGCTTAATAAGGCAGAACCCCGGTAAAACCCAATAACCGCCAGGGAAAAACAAGTTATGATTACCAAGAAGACAAACTTGCGTTTCATGCTATTTGCCCCCCTCCGAATATTTGACTTAAAAACCGCATAAAATTAATGAAGGAAGAAAATACTATTATAGCATTTCCGAGATGTCTTTGACCTTCACCCGGTCGGCCAGGTTTTTGGCTTTGAGGGCGTCTTCCAGCATGAGTACGCAGAAGGGGCAGGAGACGGCGATGGTGTCGGGCTTCGCCTG
>CAYPKH010000082.1:0-7262 GCA_964411245.1 uncultured Nitrospina sp. | reverse complement strand
GGGGAGCAGGTAATTGGAGGCGATGTTGTCGATATGATCGAAGAAGGTCATGCCGAACAGTTTAGAATCCGCCAGCAGGCCGAAGGAGAGTCCCGACGGAATCCCCAGCACGAAAATCACCCCTCCCATGACCAGCACCGCTTTTTTGCGTCCCCACTTTTGCTGGTCGATAAAATACGCCACCACTACTTCCAACAGGGAAATGGCCGAGGTCAACGCGGCGATGGCCAGCAGTCCGAAAAAGATGATCGACGCGATCCAGCCGAACGGCATGCCGGAAAACACTGCCGGGAGCACAATGAATACCAGGCTGGGTCCTTCGGTGGGTTCCAGGTTCATGGCGAACACGGCGGGGAAGATTACCATCCCCATCAGCAGGGCGATCAGGGTATCGAACAACACCACGTACAGGGTGGCGGAGGTCAGGTTTTCCCTGCCGGGCAGGTAACTGGCGTAGGTGATCATGGCGCCCATGCCGAGACTGAGCGAGAAAAACGCCTGGCCCATCGCCATGAGAACCACCTGGCCGCTCAGTTTGCTGAAGTCGGGATACAGATAAAACTTGAGGCCGTCCATGGCGCCGTCCAGCGTCAACGCCCGGATCATGAGGATCACCAGCATCACCACCAGGGTCGGCATCAGAATATCGCAGGCTTTTTCGATGCCCCCATGCACCCCTTTAATGACGATGGCAATGGTCAGCCCCATAAACAAGGCATGATAGAGTACCACCTGACCGGTATTGGCGATGAAGTCGCCGAAGAATGTTCCCGCTTCGGTGGGGCTGGTGAATTGATCCATCGAATGCGTCAGGGACTTGACCACATAAGCGAGGGTCCACCCCCCGACCACGCCGTAAAAGGACAGGATGAGGAAACCAGCGAGCACTCCCATGAACCCGATGCCCACCCAGGGCGTGCCGGGTTTGAGTTGTTGGAACGCGCCGACGGGATTAAGATTGGTTTTGCGCCCGACGGTGAACTCGGCCAGCATGATCGGGAGTCCCACCAGCGCAATACACAGCAGGTAGACCAGAACGAACGCGCCACCGCCGTTCTGCCCGGCGATGTAGGGGAACTTCCAGACATTGCCCAGTCCCACCGCGGAGCCGGACGCCGCTAGAATAAACCCCATCCGGGTTTTCCAGAGTCCTCGTTTGTGGGTGGGTTCAGTCATCATGATGCAGTATAACGGCCCGATGGAAAGGGGGCAACCAGCGTGACGCTGGACTCAGCTTGACCAGAGGGGAACGATTGTCATTCTGAGGAGCCACAGGCGACGAAGAATCTGTGTTTACATTACCCGTGGCGGGCGGGTTGATTGTTGCTCTATAATCAGATCAGCCGAATCGTATATGGGCAGGCACTGCCGGAGAAAGGTTGACGTGAGCGCCAAAAACCGCCTGAAAGACATTCTCGATCAGATACCCAAACGTCCCGGAATATATATCATGAAAGACGGGAAGGGGGGAATGCTTTATATCGGGAAGGCCAAATCGCTGTTCCACCGCGTGCGGTCGTACTTTTCCGACGCGGCGGATCTCGCCCCGCGCACCCGCATCTTCGTGCGCAAGGTGAAGGACATCAAATTCCTCACCACTCAAACCGAGCAGGAAGCGCTCATCCTGGAAAGCAATTTCATCAAGAAACACCAGCCGCGCTACAACGTTCTGCTCAAGGACGACAAACATTACCCCTACATCCGCATGACCACGCAGGAGACCTTTCCCCGGCTGGAGGTGGTGCGGCGCGTCAGAAAAGACGGCGCGACCTATTTCGGCCCCTACACCATGGTGCGGGAAGTGCGCGAAACCATCCGCCTCATCTACAAAATTTTTCCGCTCCGGCAGAGCAACGACGCACTGGACGGCAACCCGAAACGCCGGCCCTGCCTCAATTACCAGATGAAGCGCTGCCTGGCCCCCTGCGCCGGACTGGTGTCGCCGGAAGACTACGCCAGGGTGGTCAACGACGTCGTTCTGTTTTTAAAAGGAAAAAATACCGAACTGGTGAAAAGCCTGAAACAAAAGATGGGCGACGCGTCGGCGCATCAGCGATACGAGGAAGCGGCGTCGGTCCGCGACAAGATCGAAGCCGTCAACACCGTGGTCGACAAGCAGAAGATCGTTTCCACCTCGCAGGTCAACCAGGACGTCATCGCCTGCACCCTCGACCGCGGCTGGTCGATGGTGCAACTGCTCGCAGTGCGGGGCGGCAAGATGATCGCCGAGAAAATTTATAAAATGAAAAATCTCAACCAGGAAGACGAAAGCGAAACACTGGCGTCGTTTCTCAAGCAGTATTACGCCGACGAGCCGGTCCTGCCGTCGGCAATTCTGCTGTCGCATGCCATCGAGGACGCCGAGTTGATCGAGCAGTGGCTGACCGAAAAGAAGCAGGCCAAAGTGAGCCTCGAAGTCCCGCAGAAAGGCAAGAAGCGCGGACTGGTCACCATGGCGGAGGAGAACGCGCGTTTCGCCATGCGCACCGAGCTTGATAAAGAAGACGTCGCCACCCGCAGTCTGGAGGAACTGCAGGAGACGTTATCGCTCAAAAATTTCCCGCGCGTGATCGAAGGGTTTGATATTTCCAATATTTCCGGGACGAGCGCGGTCGGCTCGATGGTCTATTTCGAAACTGCGAAGGCGGAGAAGGCCAAATACCGCCGTTTCAAAATCAAGACGGTGGCGGGCATCGACGACTACGCCATGATCACCGAGGTGATGACCCGCCGGTATGCACGGTTATTGGATGAAGGCAAGCCGCTTCCCGACCTCGTGTTGATCGACGGCGGCAAGGGCCATCTCAATACCGGATACAAGGTGTTGCGAAGTCTGGAGCTGGAAGGACGGATCGATCTCGCCTGCATCGCCAAGGGCAAGTTCCGGAGCAACCTCGAAACCGACGAAGTGTTCCTGGTGGGCAAGAAAGACCCGGTGTGGTTCAGGGACAATTCGCCTTCGCGGTTTCTGCTTCAGCGGGTGCGCGACGAGGCGCACCGGTTTGCTATCGATTATCACCGCAAGCTGCGGGGCAAGGGAGCGCTGGCCTCACCGCTGGAGGGTATTTCCGGCATCGGCAAAAAACGCCGGCTCATGCTCCTCAAACATTTCGGCAGTCTCGAGAACATCAAAAACGCGAGTGTGGAGGAACTGCAGGCGTTACCAGGGATTACTCAAAACGTGGCTAAGAAAATTAATAAGGCAGTTAGCAAGAAGGCGGTTAAAGTTCTTTAAATTCTTGCGGGGTGAGGTTGGCCTGTCGAAGCAGTTTGCGAAGAAGGCCGGGACCTGATTCTTTATTGTTTGGACTCCATCACTTCCAGCCAGCCCTCGACGGCTTCTTTGATGTTGGCGAGCGCCTCGTCCTGGGTTTTTCCCTGAGAGAGGCAACCCGGCAGGGCCGGAACCTCGGCCACGAAGAACCCGTCTTCATCCTGCTCAATCAAAATATGGAGTTTCACTATAGTTCGCCTCTGGTGGGTTTATGTGGAATCATTTTACCTTGTTCCCGGTCATTTGCCAATATCCAGGTGTGGCAAACAGGAACCCGCCCCCTCTTCCTGTCGAAAAAAGGTACCAAAACCCAGATCCTTCGTTATCGCTCAGGGTGGCACCGGAGAGCCGCCGGAGGCAAATTTTTATCCGTGTTTATCTGTGTTCTCTTCGGCAAGCTCAGGACAGGCATCAGTGGTGCCAAATCCCCCTAGCCCCCTTAAAGAAGAGGGGATATTGGGTCCAGCGTCCCGCTGGCGGCGAATCGCCGCTGATAACTTTATAACCTCAACTGGCGAAGGTAACTTATGAATCGTGCAAAGGTCCCGGCGGAAATTGGCCCTGCGCCGAGCAGGCGTCACGCGGGGCCTTTTTGCGCGACGAGAAGATAGCGGGTGGAGGGGCAGGTGTCGGCTTTGGCGCCGATCGGTTTGAGCGTCACCGCGTCGTAAATATCCACTTTGCCTTTGAACGCTTTTTCGAATTCCTGCCGGAGACGCCACATCGGCGGCAGGAATCTGAGGTGCTTGCCTTCGTTGGTGATGAGTAACCGGTCGTTGTCGCGGCTGACGTTTAAAATCTCGCTCTGCTGAAACGTGTAGTTCCCCTCCTCGATCAGTACCGGGTTGCGCAGGGAGATGATGTTGCCGGTCTTCGACCTGATGACGTGCGGATAAGTGCGGATGTGGTCCGGGGTGATGAAGTCGCCGAAAAAGTATCCGCCGGGTTGGGTGATCTGCGCGGTCACCGCCAACGCCTCGTCCAGCTGTTCCGGCGACAGGTACTGGAACACGTTGAGGCCGCAGTAGGTGAGGTCCCACGTCTGATCGCTCAACGCCAGAATGTCTTCGGCCTTGGCGGTGATGCGCCGCGACGCCACCTGCACCATCGCCTCCGACTTGTCGATGCCCAGCAGGTGTTCGCCCGGCAGGCCGAGTTTTTGAATCATGTAATCTTCCACAATCCCGGTGCCGCAACCGATGGACAGCAATTTCACCTTGCTCCGTTCCACCTTGTATTTCTCGATGACGAATTTCAAATACTCCGCGATGAACTCGTCGAGGCAGGGCTGGCCGATGACGTCGTCGTACAACTCGGCGTAGGTGTAAAACGGATCGCCCTGGTCCTCGGGAAAGAGCAGAGATTTCTGCACCTTGGCGGCGGCGATGAGCTCGTTGCGCAGTAACCGCCAGTATCCCATGTCCTTCATGTGACCGGTTTGCGGGTCGACGTGCGGGAACAGGTCGCTTTCGAACCGCCGCCAGTTGGCGGTGTCGCACAGTTTTTGAATAACCCCTGCGTCCCTCTGCTCCAGGTCGGCGGGCAGTTCGATGTTATGCCGCTTGAGACGGTCGATCCGGTTTTTCAGTTCGATGACGTTTCTCAGCCAGGTCAGGTAATCGGGATGCGGTCCCGGTTCGCGGCGTTTGATCTGGTTTTCCGGCATCGCGAAGAACACGCCGCCGTCGGTGCGTTGCACCGAGCCCTCCTCGAGGTCAAAGATGCGCGCGTCGGCGGTGATGCCGCCCTTGGACCTTCCGTAACAGCCATACATGTGGAAGCTCATGAAATTCGTGTTGGAGGGATTCCCCAGCTGGTGCACCAGTTGATGGCCCACCGCCATCACCTCGCCGGGTTTGACCTCGGTGCGCGACAGGGTGGTGATGTCGCCGTCCTGCTCGAGAAACACGCAGTGTTCCGCCGGACCGAACACCTGCACCGCGCCCCACTCGGTGTAGCCGTGATCGTGAATAGCAGAGAAATCCCCCGGCGTCCACGACATGGCCATCATCTCGAAATAACCGCCGTCGAAAATGAGTTTGCGTCCGTAGCTGTCGCGGATGGGATGTTCGAGATCGGACCAGGGTTCGAGGTCTTCCGCCTGCAGGTTGGCCGAGAGGAGCAGGTCGCGTGCCACGCGCGGGGTGAGGTCCTCCGCCTCCTCCAGCATGCGGATCAAATCCTGGATGGCGAACGGTAGTCGATGTTTGTTCATGGCCGCCATGGTGGCTTCCTTGTTGATCGGAAAATGGGATGAACCTCCAAGGCCATTCCAAAAAAAACCTCACTTTATGATAGAGCAGAATTTTTCAAATGTTGGAAGAAAATGCCTTCTTGGATCGGAAACTTCAATGGTTTTGTAGGCTTACGGCGGAGGCGGGACGGTCTCATTTCATCTTGTTTTTGTCGACGAATTTAAAATTCTGCCGGTTGTGGACCGGGTAAACGGTGAACAGCGGCGTATTGTACGGAACCTCGGCGGTGTCGGTGCCGGGACTGAGGGTGAGGTGGATGTTGACGAAGTTGAAACTGAGGCCCTCCTGCCAGGGTTCTTTGGTCGACTCGGCATAAGCCGGAACCTTGTCGGAAGCGTGACTGCGGGTCATCAGGCCGGAGCCGCCCTGCAGTCCGTACTCGTACAAATCCGGCGCGCCGGTCACCAGCACGGAGACCTGCGCCGCATCGAACCACACTTTGAAATTGGCGACAATTTGGACGTAAGTCCCCAGCGTTCCCAGCCGTTCCAGGACGGTCATGGGATACGCGAATTCCGGCGGCACGTTCGGCTTGTCGCCCTGGAATTTGAAATCCTTTTCCTTGACGCGGGAAAACGACACGAACAGCAGATTCGGATCGTCCCGGGCGATGTCCAGCACCTGCCCATCCTGGTAGCTGATCAGCTTGTCCACTTCGTAAGCCAGCGGGAACGAGTAGCCGAACTTGGTGTAGAAGATGCGCGAGCCCGCATCCAGCGGGTCGTCCGGCTTTTTACTGATCTTGAGGTCAAACGGCAGCATCATGTGAAACGCGTTGGTGCGCGAGTTCATGAACGGAGCGCAGGCGCCGGGGAATTCGCGGTGCACGTCCTTGTTGTCCGGCTCGAACTTGCGGGGTCCGCCGGTGAAGTGCTGAGCGGTTTTAGCTTCCCGGGTCAGGCCGAATTTGTTCTGGTAATACTCCGAAGCGCGCTTCTGGGCAACATCGAGGAAATAGTCCGGAACATCCGTCTGCACGACCAGTTGCTGAACCTCCGGGGTGCCGGTGCGCGGCGCGGGACGCATGGCGTCGGTGTAGATCGCCAGCTCGGATTCGGTTTTCTTGATGTCATAATCGACCTGCCGCGCCAGCTCGGTGTTGGAGTAGCGGGTCTGGGAAAGCAGGGCTTTGGTTTTCTGGAGCATCTCCAGCTTCAGACTGAAGCGCTTCGGCTCGTCCGCCAAGGATTGCGCCGTCGCCATCAACAGGCCGAACTGCTCCTCGGGCTCGAGGCCGATGTCGGCCAGATTGTGATCCTTGATGAAGGCCAGGGCCATCGGGCCGAACGCTTCTTCCCCGCGGATGTTCAGGGTCAACAGATAATTGAGATAGGAACGCGCTTCCTTCAGGTCCAAACCAGCCTCCGGGACGGTTTAGTCATTTAAAATCCGGTCTTTATGGGTGGGTTATTATGGCCTTTAGTCCCCGGGAGCGCAAGAATTTTCTGATCCGGCAGGCCGGAATCCGGGTGCAGGTATCGGGGAGATACTCCTCGTTCCGCTCCGGAAAATTTCCCCGACCCTGGTCAGGGTCATTTTAGTTCCTTGAAAATGCGGATCAATTCATCAAGCGCCTCGGCATCGGTGACGCGGAACAATTGCTCGACCTGGGCGGTCAGTTCCGCCCGGCTGGAAAAATTCAGCTCGATTTTAAATTGATCGCTCTCGAAATTCTCCGGCGTGCGCAGTTTGATCCGACCGTCGAGCTTCAACCGGTCGATGGCCCGGTACAC
>CAYPKH010000081.1:2770-7270 GCA_964411245.1 uncultured Nitrospina sp. | reverse complement strand
TCTGGCACTGCTCCACCCGCCGGGGGTCCCAGATATCCACAAAATGCATGAAAAACACGTATTCCGCGATCATGGTCGCGTTGGATTCCAGTTCGGCCACCCAGTAGCCGTCCGGATGCCGGAGGGAGAGCAGATATTCCTTCGCCCGGCCGATGGCGCGGCCCAGAGGGGTTATAGGCGGGGCGGTGGCGGCCGGGGCGGTGGCTGGATTTTCAACGATTTCGGGTTTCTGGTCCGGCATGGGCATGGGGCTCCTGGGAAAACGGAATGGGCCGCTGGGGTTGCGGTCCGGGATGTCCGGGGTATTGATCGGTGACTGTAAACTGAATGACCCCCTTATTATAAGGGAGTCGCGGCATATTACAAATAATCCTGAATCCCGCGCTTTCCCGGTTGACAGACCGGCCGCGATTTCCTATTATGTCCTGTTTTAAACCCTTACCCATTGATTGATCTGAATTTGCAATGAAGACGTTTTCAGCCAACAAGCAGAACGTGGTGAAAAAGTGGGTCCTGATCGACGCGGCGGACCAGTCCCTGGGCCGGGTGGCCAGCAAGGTGGCGGCGATCGTCCGCGGCAAGACCAAACCCATTTACACCCCGCATGTCGATACCGGTGACAATGTCATCATCGTCAACGCCGCTCAGGTGAAACTGACCGGGCAGAAGTGGGTCAAAAAAGTCTATCATCACCACACCGGGTACATCGGGCATTTGCGGACCGCCACCGCCAAGCAAATTATGGAAAAGAGTCCGCGCGAGTTGCTCAAGAAAGCGATCAACGGCATGTTGCCCAAGACGCGGTTGGGACGGACCTTGCGGAGCAATTACCGGATTTACGATAGCGCAGAGCATCCTCACGACGGACAAAAACCCGAAACGGTTTCCATTTAAACCATCATCAAGCAGGACCGGGCCGGCCCCGGAATGGAGTTTAATCAGTGACAGATCAATATTACGCAACCGGCAGACGCAAAGAAGCCATCGCCAAGGTCTGGATTCAGGCCGGTGAAGGCAATATCACCGTGAACAAGCGGGACCTGGGCGGTTATTTCGGACGGAAAACCGCCGAGATGATCGTGCGCCAGCCGCTGGTGTTGACCGAAACCCTGAAGTCCTTCGACATCACCGCGACCGTTTTGGGCGGCGGCCTGTCAGGACAGGCCGGTGCGCTTCGGCTCGGTATCTCCAAAGCCCTGCTGGTGTTCAATCCCGATCTTCGTCCCACCCTCAGGAAAGCGGGATTCCTCACGCGCGACTCACGCGAAGTCGAACGTAAAAAATACGGACGCGCCGGGGCCCGCAAGCGGTTCCAATTCTCCAAGCGTTAACCAGGCTGCCGCCTGGAGGGGATTTGACTGGGGCGTGACGGATTATTCCTACCGTTACTTTCGTATCTAAAGGTTTTTAAAATATCCCCTGCGGGCGTGGCCCGCCCGGCGAAGCGCCGGAGCAGATTGGGCCGGGGCGTTACAGGATCCTCCCACCCCCTTTTTCGCAACCCCTGTTTTAAATAATTAGAGGCGAGGTACTCCGTCGGGGATTTCCCTGTATAATTAATTCCCGTTAATCCTATCCGGCAGATGTTTCCGTTTGCCGGAAGGGGTGACTCCGATGGACCGGACTCACCCATAAGGAGCCGTTATGGTACAAGTCAGTATTGCCGGCGCGACCGGGTACACGGGTATCGAACTGCTCCGCCTCCTGGTGAACCATCCGGACGTGGAGATCGGCACCCTCACCGCCGAGTCGCACGCCGGAAAAAACATCGCCGAAGTGGCGCCCTCGCTCGCCGGCTGGATCGACCGCACCCTGGTAAAGCTGACGCCGAATGTGGCGAACGAGTGCGACATCCTGTTTCTCGCACTGCCGCACACCACCTCCATGAAACACGTGCCGGCCCTGTTGCAGGGCGGGTGCCGGATCATCGATCTCAGCGCCGATTACCGCCTGCACGATGCCGCGGTGTACGGTGAATGGTACCAGACGCCGCATCTCAACCCGGAGGTGATCAAGGAAGCGGTGTACGGCCTGCCGGAATTGCACCGGGAACAAATTAAAGGCGCGCAACTGGTGGCCAACCCGGGATGTTACCCGACCGGGGCGATCCTGGCGCTGGCGCCTTTCATGACCGTTGATTGGGTGAATGTGAAATCGATCATCGTCGATTCCAAATCCGGTGTTTCGGGAGCCGGGGCCAAATTGTCGCAGACCACACAGTTCTGCGAGGCGGATGAAGCGGTGTCCGCCTACGGCCTGGGCGAGCACCGGCACACGCCGGAGATCGAACAGGAGTTGAGCGGCCTGGCGGGGAAAAGCCTCACCGTTTCGTTTTCGCCGCACCTGATGCCGATGAAGCGCGGGCTTCTGACCACGGCCTATATCGATTTGAAAAAAGAGTTGGACCGGGACGGACTGCAGGCGCACGTCGCGCAGTTTTATGACAGCGAACCCTTCGTGCGGGTGCTGGCGCCGGGCCGGTATGCCAACACCTCCCATGTGGCGGGGTCGAACACCTGCGACATCGGCGTGCAGGTGGACGCGCGCAACGGCCGCGCGGTGATCACCAGCGCCATCGACAACCTGATGAAGGGTGCCTCCAGCCAGGCGATCCAGAACATGAATCTCATGCTGGGGATCGGCGAGACCACGGGACTCGACCATCCCCCGCTGTTCCCCTGATTAACAACAATGAAACTGAAAGCGCTGAAACAGGTTCGGGTGCCGGGGTTTCTGGCCGGGGGCATGGCGTGCGGCCTCAAGAAGAAGGGCGTCAAGGATCTCGCGCTGATTGTCTCCCAAGTACCGGCGGCGGCGGCGGGGGTGTTCACCCTCAACCAGATGGTGTCGCCGACGGTGCCGATCAGCCGGAACGCGCTCAAGACATCCAAAACCAGCCGCGCCATAATCATCAACAGCGGCAACGCCAATGCCTTTACCGGAAAGCAGGGCGTGAAGGACTGCCAAGCGGTGGTGGCGGCGGCCGCGAAGGCGCTGGTCATTCCGGTGAAGGAAGTGCTGACCGCCTCCACCGGTGTCATCAGCGTGCCGCTGGCGGTGAACAAAATCGAAGCGAGTATTCCAAAGCTGGTCAAACGGTTGTCGCCCACCGGCTGGCAACGGGCCGCGGAAGGCATCCTGACTACGGACCTGGTATCCAAAACCTGCGCGGTGCAATACGGCGATATTGTGGTGGGGGGTATCGCCAAGGGATCGGGCATGATCGCGCCGGACATGGCGACCATGCTGGCGTTCCTCGCCAGTAACATCCGGATCGACCAGCGAACATTACAAAAGGCGTTGAAAGAGGCGGTGGACCCGACCTTCAACTGCATCACCGTCGACGGCGAAACCAGCACCAACGATATGGCGCTTCTGCTGGCGAACGGCACGGCGGGCAATCCATCCGTCAAAGCGGGATCGAAGGCCTACCGGGATTTCGTGACGGCGTTGACCCATGTGTGCAAAACGCTGGCGTTTAAAATAGTGGAGGACGGCGAAGGCGCCACCAAGTTCGTCACCTTTAAAGTGAGCGGGGCGAAGACGAAACAGCAGGCGGAACAGATTGGCAAGCGGCTCGCCAATTCCCTGCTGGTGAAGACCGCGCTGTTCGGCGAGGACCCCAACTGGGGCCGGATCATCGCCGCCGTCGGCAACGCGGGAGTGCCGATCAAGCCGGAGAAACTGGAGGTAGTGCTGAACGGAACCCAGCTGGTCAAAAACGGGGAGCATGTGAAAGGCGTGTCCGCGTCCGCGCTCCGGAAGAAAATGAAGCACAAGGAAATCAAAATCACCGTCGGCCTGCATCTGGGCAAAGCCCAAGCCGAGACCTACACCTGCGATCTCTCCTACGACTACGTCCGCATCAACGCGGAGTACACGACGTAAAATTTTTTAACGGATAATCGTGCCACAGCCCCGGCATTGCAGTTGGGCGGGGAAGAACATGCCGGGGAGGCCGAGCAGAAGCGCGTTCAGCCATCCGGGTACCGGGCTGGGCAGGGTTTTTTGGGCATTGACACTGAGGCACCGCGGGCACACCACAGGCTTGGTGCCCGGCGGGAGGTCTTGCCAGTACGACCCGGTTTCCTCCGTTGTTTCAATTTCAAAATTCTCTTCGATGTCTTCCAGCAGATCGACCCCCTCATCCATCACTGTGTCCAGAATATAAAGAGCGTCGTTGGCGTCCGGTTCCGGCACCTGCAGGCGAATTTCCACATACCCGCCTTGCAGGGGGTTGGTGTTATTGTCTCGAATCCTTGTGGGGATGCCTCTTTCCTCCAGGAAGGACGCGGCCACCTCTGCATCGTGGGGCATGTGATAGCTGGCAATGGTGACGAATCGGGTTTCCATACCGTCAGTGTATGACAAAAAGGGCGGCGGGTGAAGGAGACCTTTGTATAAACCGGCCATCAAATTTTAGGACCTCTAATACCCTCTCCCCTAGGGGGAGAGGAGATATCAAGCACGTCACCCTGCCGCCTGACCCAGCGACTTATG
>CAYPKH010000081.1:0-2670 GCA_964411245.1 uncultured Nitrospina sp. | reverse complement strand
AGGGGGAGAGGAGATATCAAGCACGTCACCCTGCCGCCTGACCCAGCGACTTATGTAAAATTATCCGGGTGAAGCGAGGGTTTACTGTGCCCGGAAGGTGTGACGGCAGGCGTGGCACAGCAGGGGACGTCCCAGCCACAGATAAGGCAATCCCAACAGCAATCCATTGAGGAACCGCTCGACGGGATAATGGATTTCTTCCACGAATCCCTTGCCTCCGCACTGGGGACATTCCATCAACTCCGGCGGTTCCGGGCCGGGTTCTTCGGGCATCGTCGCCTCCAAGGCTTCCTCGTCCCGCAGTTCGACGTCCGACGCCGAGTCGAGAATTTCCCGCGCCTCTTGCAGGTGGACGTCCGGCACCTGGACTTTCACTCCGCCCAGCGCCGGGGAGTAGAGCAGATTGATGCTGATGAGATGCTCGTCCCGGATGAACACGGGGATGCCCGCGGCCTCCAGGCGCGATTTGGCGAGGTGGGCCTGGTAGGGCATGTTGAACGCGGCGAGGGTGACCAGTTTGGGTTGCATGGCAACAGTTTATAACATTTACAGCGGACAAGGGAGCATTAGAAGCAGTTGCGGTTGTAGGTGTTGATGAGGGTGCTGACTTCTTCGCCGTCGAGCGACTGGGTCCATTCGTAGACGAATTTCAACTGTTCGATCTTGGAGCGTAAAAGATCGCTGAGGTCGCGGCGCAGGATTTCGCGGAACATGGTTTCGACGGTTAAAAACTGGGGTTGTTGCGGCCGCCGGTTGAAGATCGGCGGCAGGTCGGAAGGTTTATAGCTGGTGACGCTCTTGGCAAATACGTCCTCCCACTGCATGTCCGCCTTCTCGCGGATGTCGTTGGCTTTGCGGATGGCGTTCAGGGCCTCGGCGTCGTTGCTGGACTTGGTCAATTCCAGGAGCTTGAGTATTTTATCCTGCGGCATGGGATTCCTGTCGGCCCTCGGGCCCGCATTGACTTCCTTTAATTATACTTTAATACAGAGAGGGACCCAGCGCTCCTTTTATGTGGGCCGGTGCTTCAAAAATTTGCAGGTTTGTCCATCCTTAAGGTGCCTCCGGGGTTTCCGGCCAAGCCGGACGGAATCAGAAAATAGATTAAAATTCAATAAGTTAAATTAATTTTTGGGTGGCCGTACCGGGCGGGAATCGGATGCAGGCGCCTGTTACCGGGAAACCGTCACGGTAAGGTGTTTCTCATCCGCCGGTTGTCGGGAAAGGTGCGCCGGGACCCCGATTTGAAAATTGATGGGACCTCATTGCCCTTTTTTGCAGGGCCGGATGGGGACCGTGCCGTGGTCTGTTTTGGCCACGGTTTTACCCTGTTTGAGTTATATAACCACTTGAATTCTATAATCTTCCTGTTATCCTAATATTATTCAAGGTAAGTGAAAACAACCCGGGTAACACACCTTTGACCGTAGATGCACAGGCCTATTTTCCCCGGAAAGAACCACCGGAGAAACCGGTGTGCGGGGTTTTAATCCTGGTTTCACCTGCGGACGGTTCCGATGTGCGGGACTGGTATCTGAGGAAAATTGTCGGGGTTCCGTTTCTGTTGTTGAACGTTTTAAACCTGCACAAGGGCGGGATCGAACGGGTGGTGATTTATCATCCGGAGCTTTCTTCTTGGGGGGGCAATCCGTGGATCCCGTTGATGGAAGATGTCCGGGTGCAGGGCGCGGTGGAATGGGTTTCAGAGTCCGAAACCCTGGAGCGGATCGTAAAAGACAACTCCTGCCGTCTGATCGCCAGCGGTGCGGCGCTTCACGACCAGGCCGACATTGCGGCGGCCCTGGACGGGTCGCTGGAACCTGAACGCGCCCGGACGGTGGGTTGCTTCGAAACGTCATCCGGCACGGTCCGGCAGGTGATGGACTATTTTGAGAAGGCCGGTGAGGCCGCGGCCGAACCGGTGTGGACTTCCGGATCGGTGGACAACACCGATCATCGTTTAACGGTGGTGACCGGCGGTCCCGCGACGCAGGTTCGGCGGGCAGAGGATTTTAAGGTTCAACGCGAACGCCTGTTGATCCGGGGCGGCATGGCCAGCGACAGTTTTATGGACCGCTGGGTGAGCCGGCATTTTTCCCGGCAGTTCACCCGCTTGTTGATTGACACGCCGGTGACGCCGAACCAGATCACCTGGATGCATCTGGTGGTGGGTGTGGGGTCGGCCTGGTTTTTTTACCAAGGGACCTATGGTCTGGGGATGATCGGGGCGGTTCTGCTGATGATTTCGGCCTGGCTGGACGGCACCGACGGCGAAGTGGCGCGGTTGCGGTTTCAGCAATCCCGCTTCGGCATGATCCTGGATATCATCGGCGACAACGTGGTTCACTGGGCGGTGTTCCTCGGCATCGGCTGGGGCGTGGCGCGGGCCACGGGAAACGATGTTTATATCTTGTGCGGTCTGTTGTCCGTAGTGGGTGCGGTGATCTCGTTCTGGCTGTTGCAGGCTTCGGTGTTCAAAAAACGGGGCGGCGGCGAATACGAATCCTCCGGCTGGGCCGACGAATTGGCCAACCGTGACTTTCTTTATTTTCTGTTTGTGATGGCCCTGATCGATCAATTGAATATTTTTATCGCGATTACGGCGGTGGGTTCCAACGTGTTCGCGGGATATGTGTTTTATAAAAAAATGAAGGCGGCCTGAGGGGTTTT
>CAYPKH010000080.1:0-7271 GCA_964411245.1 uncultured Nitrospina sp. | reverse complement strand
TCCCTCATACAGATCGCGGACCTCTCCCAGTTTTTGTCCCTTGTCCACCGCCGTTCCGACCGGGATGTTTGGAACAAACAGTCCCGCTTTCCGGGTGAGCACGGGGCATTCGTGTTCTGCATCGAAAAAAGCCATCTCCCGTTGACTGGCTTTTTCACGGGTATGGCTCAACAATCCCTGGCTCCTCATGAAATTCACAATACCGTCCAACAGCAGGTCGCAATACCGCGGCTGATAGGTCTGCGGTTTTCCCGCGGATAGGATGAAGGGATGGAGTCCCATAAGATCCCACTGCTTGGCCAGGTTTAAAACGAGCGCCGGGTTTTCGGCAACCTCCCGGCCGACGGCAAGCCCCAGACTGCGCGCCAGGTTGCGCCGTTTGCGGTTGGGTTTGATCAGTTTGACGTGCGGCGCGTCCTCGTAATGTTTTTCCGCGGATTGCACGACGATTCCGTAATCGGATTCGGCAGTGTGCCGGATCACCGTGTTGCAGATAGTTTCCGTCAACTCCCCCACCTCCATGCCGGGAAAGGTGAGATCGACATCCTGGCTGTCGAAGTTCCAGACCGGGTTGCCGGTTTCCCACGCCTTGTAGTTGACGATCGGGAAAATCTGGATGTTTCCCCGGATCTGATAACCGGTCTCCCGTCCCGCCTCGACGTCATTCAGAAACCGGGACAGGCGGGACGCCACCATCACGCCGTTCAGCCGGTCGCCTTGCAAACCGCTGACGATGGACAGCCCTTCTCCGTCCAACGGACCCCAGCGGTTTTTGTACAGGACGAGCGGTTCTCCAAAGGGAGTGGGGATATTCAGGATTTCCTGTTTCACGGCCGGGGTTCCAGATCACGCGCCACCCGGGCCAGCAGGGCTCCCGCGTGGACGGTCGGTTGTTCGCGCAAGGTAAACAGCAGGCCGGTGCCCGGTGCGGTGACCTGTTCCAGCACAACACCGGCCACCGGGTCCACAACCTGGCCGATGATTTCGTCTTCCCCCACTTGGTGTCCCAGTTGGGTCCGGCTGACGAACAGGCCGGAATGCTTCGCGCAGGCCTGGGTCACTTCCCTCGGATACACCACGCGGGAAGCGGGGAGCGGGGGTATCCCATCCGGCAAAGACGCCAGCACGCCCTGTTCCACCAGCAGGTGCATCATTCCCTGAAACAGGCGGTCGACCGTTTCGGGTTCGATGCGCAGACAGATGCCGGTTTCGATCACCAGGGTGGGGATTCCCAGATTGTTCAGGTTGTAGCCGAGCGTGGATTCGAACACGCCGGCCATGGGGTGAATCCAGATGATGCCGGTATGGGTTTGCTGGGCCAGCGGCAACAACTCCTTGGCGAATTCTTCAATGATCCGGATCTGCGGCAACTCTTTCAGGTGCAGGTTGGAGGCGTGGATGTCGACCGCCATATCCGAGTGTTCCTGGATATCGTCGAACACCTCCTGCGCGAGTTGCATGGCGATGGATTTTCCGGGATGCGGACCCATCATGCGGTTCATGTCCGATCCGTAAAACGGCCACAGGCGCGTGCCGTGGTTGAGCGCCGGGGGATTCGCCGCCGGGTACACATGCACCTCCCCCAGAAACTCTTCGGGCCGGGTGTCCTTGACCCGGCGCAGAGCCTGGATGAGACGGTGGCACAGGTACAGCCCTTCCATTTCATCGCCGTGCAGGCCGGAGATAAACGAAAGGCGCCGCGCCGGTTTCCCCTGATGGGCGGAAAACGTTTGCCGGACAACTTTCACAGGTGCGTCCAGCGGGCTGTTTCGGGAAAACAGGGTTTGGGTTTTCACGGTCGGCTCTATGAATTAATAAGAAGGCTGGCCTCTCTTTTTTTTCGGTTGAATGTTCATGGCGTCGATTTTGCGCTTGAGGGTGTTGCGGTTGATGCCCAGGTCCTTGGCGGTGGCCACTTGATTGCCCCGGTTTTTCTCCAGCAGTTGCTCGAACAGATGCTTTTCCGCCGATTCAATCAACAGGTCGTACAGCTGGCCCTTGCCGCCTTCCAGATGTTCCTTCAGGAAATTCTGGACCAGCGGATCCATTTCATGGTCCCAGGCGAGGTTGCCCGGTTCCGAAGCCGATTCGCCGGTCTGCAGGGCGACGGGTAAATGTTCCGGGAGCAGGGGACCGTTCGATGCCAGCACCAGCCCGCGCTTGATCACGTTCTCCAGTTCGCGGATGTTGCCGGGCCAGGAATAATGTTTAAAAATCCGCTCGACTTGGGGAGACAGGTACACCTGGCCCCGCGTCAGTTCCCCGGAAAACTTTTCCAGGAAATAGTTGGCCAGCAGGGGAACGTCTTCCGCCCGCTCGCGCAACGGAGGGATATGGATATTGATGACGTTGAGCCGGTGGTACAAATCTTCGCGGAAGCGTTTTTGTTCCATCAGTTCCGGCAGGACCTGGTTGGTGGCGGCGATCACCCGCACGTTCACCCGGATCGGTTCCTTGCCGCCCACCCGGTAGAATTCATTGTGTTGCAGGACGCGCAGGATTTTGGCCTGCAGGGCGAGTTCCATGTCGCCGATTTCATCGAGCAGGATGGTTCCGTTGTGGGCCAGTTCGAATTTTCCTTTTTTGGCCTCCACCGCTCCGGTGAATGCGCCTTTCTCGTGGCCGAACAGTTCGGACTCCAGCAATTCGCGCGAAATGGCGGCGCAGTTGATGAAGATGAAGGGACGTTTTACGCGGTCGGAATAATAATGAAGCGCCTGCGCCACCATTTCCTTGCCGGTGCCGCTTTCGCCGGTGATCAGTACCGGAAGCTGGGTGACGGCGGCTTTGCCGATGGTTTTGAAAATGTCCTGCATGGTGCGGCTTTTGCCGACGATGTCGTCCGCTGAAAAATCCGTCCCGCCGGGAGCCGTGTGTCCCACGGGAGGCGCCACCTGCGAGCTGGCGACGACCTTGTCGATCAGTCCGTAAATTTCATCGAAGTCGAAAGGCTTGCTGATGTAATCGTAGGCTCCCTTGCGCATGGCCAGGATGGTGTTGTTCATGGTGTCCTGGGCGGTCATCACCACGACGCGGGATTGCGGTTGCTGGTCTTTGATCTGGTCCAACAGCTCCATACCGCTCATCCCGGGCATGAAAATGTCGGTGAAGACCAGCAGGTATGAGTGCTCCTTGATTTTTTCCAGCGCCTCTTCGGCGGAGGCGGCGGTGTGAACGGTGAACGGTTTTTCCTCCAGCGCCTGCGCAAAGACCCAGCGGATGTTTTCTTCGTCGTCGACGATCAGAATATTTTGCTCGGTGGTCATGGTTACCCTTGTTCCACGGGCAGGAACACCTGAAACCGGGTGCCCTGTCCCGGTTTCGATTGCACTTTGATCTTCCCCCGATGGTTCTCCACGATTTTCAGGGACAGGGGAAGGCCCAGCCCGCTCCCTTTGCTCTTGGTGGTGTGAAACGGGGTGAACATATTGTTCAGGTCCTCTTCTTCGATGCCGGTTCCGGTATCCCTGATTTCCACCAGGATGGCCTGCCGGGAATTTGGATTGGCTTCCGTTTTAACGGTGTAATGGGAATGAATACGGGTCACCAACTCCAGCGTACCGCCTTCGGGCATGGCCTCCAGAGCGTTGCGCACCAGGTTGAGGAACACCTGCTTCAATTGATCTTCATCCCCTTCCACCTGGGGCAGGCTGGGGTCGTAGTTCTGAACGAACCGGACGTTCTTGTGTCCGTTCTTTTTTTCCAACAGCAGAATTTCCTCCAGAATCTGGTGGATGTTGAGCAGTTTGATTTCCAGCCGGGTAGGCCGCGCAAAGGTCAGCATGCGTTCCATCATCCGGTTGATCCGCTCCGACTCCTTGATGACCACGTCGAGGAACTTGTGGTGCTGGTCCGGCAGACGCTTGCGCAGCAACTGCGCCGAACCGCTGATGGCCACCAGGGGGTTTTTAATTTCATGCGCCATGCCCAGTGACAACACCCCGAGATGGGACAGGCCATCCATCCGCTTCGAGCTTTCCTCCAGCTCCTTGAACAGACTCATGTCGCGCATATGCAACACTGCGCCTTCGGGCGGGCCGCCGGTATTCATATTCATATAAGGAGACACGGTGACGCTGACCGGGAACGACGACCGGCTGGCTTTGCGGAAGCCCTGGCACTGGAGATCGCGGAACGATGTTCCGCGCGTCAAGGTGTGCCGGATTTTCACGTCCATTTCCGGTTGTTCGGGAAAAAATTCGGTCCAAGGCTGGTTCGTTAAAGACTCGAGGGATGCATGAAACATTTCCTCGACGGCGGGATTGGCCCGCTCGATGGTGCCCTCGGGGGACACCAGCATCACCCCGTCAATTAAAGAGGAAAAGATCTGTTCAAAATGAGGAGTATCGCCATCCATCGCATATCCGGGCGCTGTTTATTTGGACGCCTTTTCCCCTTTGGAAGTTTTGGATTTGCCGCCGGTGTAGGGATTTTTACTGCTTGCTTTGGCCGCAGGTTTGGATTCGGCTTTAGAGGCGGGAGCCGATGATGCCTCGGTGGCCGTTCCGCCTTCAGGCTTCGATTCGGCGGTCGCGGCCGGTTTGTCCTGCCGGCTTTCCGCTTCCCCGCCCTTTTTTCGGGACTCCGAGGGGTAATCGTTGGCGTGCCAGCCGTCGCCTTTCAGGATGAATCCGCCGGCGGACACCATCCGCCGCGGTTTGCCCTTGCATCCCTTGGTTTCACATTTCTTCGGAGGGGCGGCGCTGACCGCATGAATCAATTCGAAGACACCCCCGCATTTCTCACATTCGTATTCATAAATAGGCATACTTCAGAACTCCAGAAATTATTCAGTTCTCATATTAAAGGGAATATTGAACCCTGAAAATCGCTTAATTTTTCGGCAGATTTAACCGCCTTTACAAAAACTAACATTTTGACATCGAAAAGGCAAGTTTTCCACAGGCTTTTTGATACATTTTAGGGCAGAAAGGGCCGGCGTTGCGCGGGGCGGAGGGCCTCTGGGCAGAGTTGGGTCAAGCGTCACGCTGGGTGGAGTACCTTCGCTGGCCAAAAACTGCGGTTGGGGATGGCAACTCTTGAAACGCGCCAAACGCCCCGGCGAAATTTGCTCCGGGCCTTGCCCGGTTAAACTTCGGTGAGCCAGTGTTGGAACTTGGAGTTTTTGCCGCCAACGATGTCGAAGAAGGTTTTTTGAATACGGTCGGTGGTGTCGCCTTTGGTCCCGGTGCCAATGGTGCGGTTGTCGACCTCGCGGATCGGGGTGATCTCGGCGGCGGTGCCGGTCAGGAAAATTTCGTCGGCCAGGTACAACACGTCCCGGGTCAACGTCTCCTCTTTCAACGGGATGTTCAACTGGTTGCAGATGCCGAACACCGCGTCGCGGGTGATGCCGTCCAGGCAACCGCTCGACAACGGCGGGGTGAGCAGGGTGCCTCTATATAAAATGAAAATATTTTCCCCCGACCCTTCGGAAACGTAGCCGTTGGGATCGAGCAGGATCGCCTCGTCGTAGCCGTCGCGCACCGCTTCGACCTTGGCGAAGATGGAGTTGATGTAATAGCCGCAGGCCTTGGCCTTGGTCATGCTGATGTTGACGTGGTGCCGGGTGAACGAGGAGGTGCGGACGCGGATACCTTTGTTGAGCCCGTCGTCGCCCAGATACGCGCCCCACGGCCAGGCGGCGATGGCGACGCGGACGTTGACGCCTTCCGGGTTCAGGCCCATTTTGTTGTCGCCCAGGAAAACCAGCGGGCGGATGTAGCACTCCTCCAGCTTGTTGACTTTAACGACTTCGATGATGGCCTTGGTGATGTCCTCCGGCGAAAAGGGGACGTCGATCCCCAGGATTTTGGCGGAGTTGAACAGCCGCTGGACGTGCTCCGGCAGGCGGAAAATGGAGGATTGGCCGTTGTCGGTGCGGTAACAGCGGATACCCTCGAACACGCCATAGCCGTAGTGCAGGGTGTGGGTGAGGACGTGGACGTTGGCCTCGTGCCACGGGACCAAGGCCCCGTCCATCCAGATTTGTTCCGATTTTTCCACGTTGGACCTTGATGGGGATGAATATTCGCTAATGGGCCATTTTATGAGGGGGTTGGGGTAAAATCAAGCCAAATAAAAGAGTTTGACATGGTACACTCGGTTTGATATTTTCCAATGCTTTATCTGCATTTGGAGCCGCTAGCTCAGTTGGTAGAGCAACGGCCTTTTAAGCCGTGGGTCGAAGGTTCGATCCCTTCGCGGCTCACCATTTTTTTCTGTAAACCTGAACAGTCCCCATCGTCTAGCCCGGTCCAGGACACCGGCCTTTCACGCCGGCGACGCGGGTTCGAATCCCGCTGGGGACGCCAGGTCCTTCCTTTAGTTTCAGCCATCTATAAAATTTTTAAAGCTCACCCTTTTGAGAATGGTGTGGTGAAAGTGCGGGGACAGCTTTGTCCTCTTTTTTTGTGCCTATGAAGACAGGAAAGCCTTATCTGGATTGATCCGGGCGGGGAAATGGGGTATTTTGAGGTGGCCAAAATTTACTTTCCAAGGAGCTTCGCCATGAGAACTCTTCTTGCCTTTTTCCTGATATTCAGTTTTGCCGCCTGTTCCAATTCCGACGTTCAGACGAATGGGGGTGTTCAAACCCAAGAGATCGATTATTCCTCCGGCGGCACCACGTTGAAAGGCTATCTGGCCTGGGACGATTCGGTGAAGGGCAAGCGTCCCGGTGTGCTGGTCGTCCACGAATGGTGGGGCCACAACGAGCATGCCCGCGAACGGGCGCGGATGCTGGCGGAACTCGGTTACACTGCTCTGGCGGTCGATATGTACGGCGACGGCCAAACCGCCGACCATCCCAAGAAGGCCGGCGAACTTATGAACGCCGCCATGAAGGATTGGGAAGGCAGTAAGGCCCGGTTCCATGCGGCTAAAAATTTGCTTCAAAGCCATGCCACGGTCGATCCGGAACGGATCGCGTCGATCGGCTTCTGCTTCGGCGGCACGGTGTCGTTGCGCATGGCGATAGCCGGTTCTGATCTGGACGCGGTAGTGGCGTTTCACGCCGGGTTGCCGACGGATACCGTGGTTCCGGGAACGGTGAAGGCGGCGGTGCTGGTCATCAACGGCTCGGACGACGCCTGGCTGGATCCGAAAACGGTAGCGGCCTTCAAGCAGGAGATGGCGGCGGTAAAGGATTTCAAATACATCACACTGGAGGGGGCAAAGCCCGCCTTCACCAACAAACAAGCCGGCGAATTCAGCACGAAATTCAACCTCCCCAACCTGGAATACAGTAAAGAAGCGGACGAGCAATCCTG
>CAYPKH010000079.1:0-7283 GCA_964411245.1 uncultured Nitrospina sp. | reverse complement strand
TTTTCAAAGGAATCGAATGCATTTTCTCGGAATGTGAAGACAAAGGAGGTGCAAGGTACGTTTTTAGGGCGTGGTGGAAAGACGAACAATCTGCTTCCTTTCCCAGTAGCTCTTCCAGTAGCCAAATGTACCATAAAGCAATTTGCCATTCCAATTGTAATTCAAAGTATCATGAGTGTATTAATTCAGATAACGGAGAAATTGTCCTGGATCCTCTGTGCGAAGAAGACAAACGAGTTTGCTTCCAACAGTGCGAAGGCGAGAAAGAAAAAGAATCGCTGAAAGAAAAATCTCAACAAAAGCTACAGCAAACCGAAAATGTTTGTATTTGGCAATATAAAAGCTGTATGCAGTGGGCTGGGGACCCGCAACAAGAAGGGCAATGCAATGAGGACAAACAGATGTGCCTGCAAGATTTCTCTCCTTGCGATACGAATTATTCAAGTTGCTTGAGCAAGGTGGGTAAAGCGGTGTCAAATGAAATTTATTGCGTTAAAGAAAAACAAAAATGCATTGAAAATAAAGGTGTGTGGAGCGGTATTAAATGAACTTCATTGTGTTGAAGAAAAACAAAATTGTGTTAAAAATATGAATTAGAAAGATCTTGAAAAAGATACTTGCGACCCTGGAATGGAGTCCGGCACCTGATGACATACAAATCCGGGGATGCGCTGGAGGGGAGTTAATTATTTCCCCTCTCCTCCACCACCTCTTCAATCCGCTTGCTCATCTCTTTCCCAGTCACTCACCCTTTTTTAATCCTGCCATAAGGTTAATGATGTCGCAGGAATCCCGGTTATAATAAAAATCCGTGCGGATATGTATCGGGCACGCCCTGAAACAATCAGTAATCCTTCTATGACCGAATCCAAAAGTGAAATTCAATCCACCTTCCAGAAAATTTCCCGGCGCTACGACTGGCATATGAGGTGCTACAACCTGGTGGGCCTGCGCATCGGGGATTACCGGCGGCACGCGGTGGAATTGCTGAATTTGAAACAAGGCGACCGGGTGGTCGACCTGGGATGCGGCACCGGACTGAGCTTTCCTCATATAATGGAACGCATCAGTCCGGAGGGCCACTTGACCGGGGTGGACATGACCGCGGGCATGCTGGCCTGCGCCCGTGAGCGATGCGACCGCGCCGGCTGGCACAACGTCGAGTTGGTCCAGTCGGAGATCGCCTCGTATGATTTCCCGCAAGGTATCGATGCGGTGATTTCCACCGGCGTGATGGGCTACATTTCGGAATACGGCCGTGTCATCCAGAACGCCGCACGGGCTTTAGCCCCCGGCGGGCGTCTGGTTATCCTCGACGCCAAACAACCGGACGCCTGGCCGCCGTGGCTGTTCCAACTCCTGTTCAAGATCAAAAAACCGCTGGGACTGGGTATTGAATATTTTGACAATCGCCCGTGGGAATTGGTCGAGCGCTATTTTCAGGAAACCGCGTTTGAGAAACGCTACGGCGGCTGGGTGTATTTCTCAACCGGCTCCAAGCCCGCTCCTTCGCCCTAACCCCATTCTGCCCTGTACCAAAACGGCATCCCCATCCTTACCTGACCCCTTTTAATCACAAGATGTTGGCCTCTCAACATATCCGTTTGACACGGGCCTCCATGGAACGTTAAGGTAGCGTGACTATTCCTATTAATATATGCCCTGGAGAATATTTATGGCTGAGGAAATTAGCCGGCGGTTTTCGTTGGACAAGGTGGAGATCGATCCGGCGATCAAAAACCGCATCATGTCGGCCGACGGCGACGAGCATGTCGGCGACTGGGACGGCGAGAACATCGAAGACCTGGTGAAGGAATTGGACCGCATCGAGGAGCGGGTTGATGCCAATTACTGCAACCTGCCGCACAACTTCAACCTGCCGGAGGATTTGCGCGATCAGCTGGAGAAGGATTACCCGATCTGGGCGTGCGATAAACATGGGATGTGCCTCACCGGGGAACACGCCGACAAAGTGGTCCCGATCGATAGAATCCGCCGGCATTACGACAAAAAACACGGCGGGGTGGAGGCGTTCAAGGAAAAACTGCGGCTCGAAAGAGAGCAGATGATCGCGGAGCTGAAACGCAATCAAAAGTAACAGGGCCCCAAAAAATAGGGTAATCCCTTTATTGATAAGTACTTAAAAAATACCGATTCAGACGGTTCTGCGGTTGCATTCTTTTGCAAAAGCCTTACTCTGAGGTGAGGAGATTGCTATGAATTCAACCGAAAAAACCGAATATACCCTTCTTCACGTCGAAGACAGCCCCGAACTTCAGGAGCTGGTCCGGTATATCCTGACCAGCCGCCCGAGTATCAAGATCATCGGTGCCGAAACGGTGGCAGAGGGAGTTCAACAGGCTAAAAAACACCAACCGGACCTGGTTCTGATGGATGTCCACCTTCCCGACGGCAGTGGAGTGGATGCCTTGAAGCAGATGCAAGCTTTTGAAGAAACCGCCCATATCCCGGTAGTGGCTCTGTCCAGCCTGGCCACGCAATTGCAGATCGAGGAAGGTTTGAAGGAAGGGTTCCAGTACTACATCACCAAACCCATCGACGTGCCGGAATTCCTGGAAACCATCGACCGTATCCTCGATAGTGCGGTTAAGCGCTAACCGCATTCAACCCCTGCATTCCATAAAAAAAGTTCAGGAACAAGTGAGTCGTCCAACAGAGCTAAATTTCCACGGACGGGGTTTGGCTGGATTCGATAACACGGTTGGAGTTCATTAAATGGTCGACGGCCTGGTCGAAAAACAAATCCAGTCGCTCCTGCATTTTTGGGGATAACTTGAGGAGGCGGGAGCGGGCGTCCTCCGGATTATCCTCTTCGAGAACTGATCCCTTTTTAAGGGCCGTCTCGATATATTTGCCCGCGGTTTGCGCGCTTTTGATTCCCACCATGAATTTAAGGGCGTCGGTTTTACGAACCGGGCCTCCAGCCTTCCACAACCGGGTGAATAAATCCCAATAGGCGGCCTGATAAAATGTGGTGTCTCCCTGAAACACCTCCAGCCACCGGACACCGATGCGGTCGGTCATGTTCAGGTATTCCCTGCGCTGGGTTTCGTTGTATTGAAGATCCATGCTCACCTGCCGCTAAGAACCTGCGAGAGACCGCCGTTTAGGTTCAAAATTTAATTCATTTTTACCCCTAAAACCAGGAAAATGGAATTCCCACGGCAAACCCCGCTAAAAACTCACCTTATAAACCATTATAAATAAAATCCTTCAAGGATTAAAGGAAATTAATGTAAAATTTTGCAAATAAATTTGATTATAAATTTTGATGTAACTATATTGGTAATATCAGTTCGACAAAGGGTCGATAATTACAGATGAAATGATTGCAGACCATAACTAGGAGAACCGGTCATGAAAAAGATTACCCTGGCACTCATCGGAGCATTATGGGTTGTCACCCTCAGCAACAATGCCTGGGCCCATTCCGGCCTTCGGGTGGATCTCGGTGGTAGCGGATTTGGATTTTCAATATCCGATCGCCCGGATGGACTATCGACATTCTGGTTTGGAAACCATGAGCCCTATACGAATTATTATACGAGGCCCTACCCGGCTCGTCCTTATCTGGGATGGGGAGGTTACCGCGGACATCACCCCCCACGCCACCACCATCCCGGCCAAGGCCATCATTTCAGCCAGCGGGGCCACCATCATCCCGGCCAAGGCCATCATCTCAGGCACCAGCGGGGCCACCAACTTCACGGCAAAGGCCATCATCTTAGGCACCAGCGGGGCGGCCAGCAGGGACGTCATGGGCACCGATGAAATGAATGTCAGTCCGGGAGACGGGCCATCACAGCATAACGGGTTTAAGCTCAACCGGCCTGATGGACAAAAACAAGGGTCTGCGGTCATCTTCGCAGACCCGGTTGGCGTTTTGCCGCTGTGGGCGGGATTGTTCTTCCATTAACGCCGAAGACGGATTTTAAGTCTTCTCACTGGATTCCAATGTGGCGGGCTTGCCCAGCTTCTTTCGGGTTTTTTCAAACAGTTTGCGGGCGTCCGGGAAATCCTCCTTCACCTCCAGGGCTTTGACCAAATGCCGGTCCGTCTGTTCATAGCTTCGGACTTTGTAAAACGCATCTGCCATGGCATAGTGGACCTCCGGGTTTTGGGCATCGAGGCACAGGGAGGAGGCGAAAACCATCTTGGCTTTCTCATATCTTTTTTTCTCACTCAGCTTCAAGCCGTCCTGGTAATAATCAGCCGCCGTTTTGGATGTGTCTAGCCGCGGCTGCAGGGAACCGAGAATATTAAGGAGGGTCTTCTCGCCGCCCTTGAACCCGACCAGTCTTCCGCCACCGGCGGAATCATCCTTGAGGTAAAGATTAAAATCAAAAGACCATCGGAAGGGTTTATCCTTAAGCTCACCCGGCTTTTCAACCTTCACCACAAATCCTTTCATCCCCTGCATATTTATTTCGTGAATCTCATCTCCTCCCATTTCGCCGATGTCGTCGCGAAACCGCCAAACGATGACGCTTCTGCGGTCGGAAAACATCCTTCTCGCAAAAGCATAGGGGGTCAATGGATGAATGCGTTCAAGAAATTTCTGGGTCTTGGGAGAACTCCACACCTTTTGCATCGGCGTTTGACGGGTCAAAAAAATGCTCTGGGCCCGGCCGGGTGTATCCAGATGAATTTCGCATGGCCCCGAATCATTGAAACCGGAATCCCGGTTCACCGAAACCAGCTTGGTGCCTTTGGGAACGGCCAGGGTAAAGGACAGAGGAAGGAATGTGCGCTCATACCGGGTTTTATAGAACTGCCTGCTTTTGGACGGATAATTCACTTGCTGAACTTCCGGAAACCGAGCTTCGGTAAAAAGGAAAGGCAGTTGGCTGGGTAAATTTATAAAAAGATAAGTACTCGAAACAAACAAAAGCATGGAGATAAAGGGAATCAACCGCTTCTGTTTCTTGACCGGATCCGAGTTCAGGGTCTCCCGGGTTCCTTCCTGATTGAAAAACCAGAGGAGGATGAGGGCGATCGCGAAAAATAAGGCAAATTGCCGGACAAAAAACTCCTCAAATTCCATCGGGCCGATCAACAGAAAGATAAAGAAGAAAAATCCCGCAAAGGTCCACACCAACCAGATAGCCAGAACTCGGGACCAGGCCCTGAAGATCAGCATGCCAAATCCCGACAACATGCTACTGAATGCGAGACCCAATTGCATATCGTAGAACAGGTCCTCCATGTCCAATATCGTTCCCCATTCGGTGAAGGGGATGTTGATGGGCAAACGGATTTCCATAAAGGCATACGCCAGCTGGCAGAATCCCCAGACAAACATGAAGATTCCAATCACATAAACCCAAACACCGCTACTTCTCATCCACACACTCCCAAAAAGTTCCAAACCAAGGCAGGATTACACTTAATGTAACCCTTTTCATTGTAAGGGAAATTTCAGCATTTGTGTACCACTCGGGTTATTTAATTCAAAGAGTTGCACTCCCATTGCCGGAAGATTCCATTTTTAATTAGACCTTTCACTCAAAACGAGTTAAAAGTCACCCTTTTTTGGTTATGATTTTCTCCCGGAGGATTCAAACTCAAGTTCCTCCGTAAAAACGGAAACCGAATTCGATGATGTGCATGGAGGCATCCGATTGGAACGCACCGAAATCCCCCTCCATGATATGAAGAAACCGGTACTGCAGAAATGGGGAAGGAAAGGAAGCTAAAAGATGGTCGAAAGAATTCATCTTTTCGAACCCGATGAAAACCTGCCACGCCAGGCTGGAATCGGTCACGCTGGCAACGGTCTCCACCGTATAATCCTGCCAGGAAATTCCCGCCCCACCCCCGACATAAAAGTAAAATCCCCGCCGCACCCAGTTCACGTCTCCCAGAGGCGGCGTCTCCATCCGATAGGTTGCGTTTAACATCAAACTGTGCGTAAGGCGGTCGGAAGCCGAAAGGGGCGTGACCGTGGGGGGGTTGACCAGGGAATCGATGCGGTTGAATGTGTACAGGTATTCCGCTTCCAGATGAAACTTCCGCGCCAGCAGAAATCCCACTGAGGTTTTAATGGAATAACCGGGATCGAAATGAACCTCCCCGAGTGGCGGGCTGGATTCCAAATCGGCACCCGGGGCGATGACCCCTCCCGCGGCCAGACCGAAACTAAAAAAGTGATCCGACTCCGCCCGCGCCGCGCCCTCCCAAAAACCCAGGGTCAACAAACAAAGAAGAACGCAAAAAATAAGCGACCGTGTGCGAAAGGTTGCGGGTCGTTCCAAAAAATCCTCCACGCTTAAACCAAAGTGATGAGAGTCACTTCCGGCGGGCAGTTGAAACGGATGGGAACCACCAGGTGTCCCACTCCACGGGTGATGTAGGTCTGGCGGTCGCCATCCCGCACCAGGCCTCTCAAATAGCGCTTGTTCATGTGCGTCGCAAAAGGGGCACCCAGAACGGGAAAGGTGATCTGCCCGCCATGGGTATGGCCGGACAACACCAAGTCGATCCGGTGCCCCGGCCGGAGGTGCCGGTTGATGTCCGGGTTATGGCTCAGCAGAATCTTCACCGATTTCATGGGGACCCGGCGCATGGCCTGGCCCAGGTTCCAGCTGTGCCAGTAATCGTCCACGCCCAACAGCTGGATGGATTCATCACCTTTGGACAGAACAGCATGCTGGTTGCGCAACAGGGTGATCCCGGCCCGGGTCTCAAACGCCCGGCACAGGCGCTCGGTCACTTCCGGCCCGCTCCAGAAATCATGGTTCCCCAGCACCGCATAGGTTCCGAAGGGCGCTTTCGCCTTCACCAGCGTTTCGATTAGGTGCTCCAGATAAATTTCGTCAAACTTATGGATCTGACCGGGAGCCGTCCGCAAGGTGTGGCCGATATAATCGCCCGTCAGGACCACCAGGTCCGGTTTCTCGGCAAGGGCCAACTGCACTGCGTGCTCCAGATGTTCCTTGTCGACCAGCGGGGAGGAATGGAGGTCGCTCAGCTGAGCGATTTTGAATCCGCGAAACGATTCCGGCAGGCGTTCCAGGCGAATCGGCACCCGCTCCAGCTGGATCTTCGACCGCAGGGTGTTGGCGTACCCTTTCCCGATACCCAGCGCGCTCACGCCTAAAGCGCCCAGGGCGCCTTTCAGAAAAAATCGGCGGCTCAGCGGGCGATTCAAATATTGTATTATTTTTTTCAAGTGTCCTCTCAGACCCATCGATACCGATTCAGGCTGCCATGCAGTCTAGCAAAAGGCCGATCGGAACGAACAACATAAGAGGGCGGGCAAC
>CAYPKH010000078.1:0-7415 GCA_964411245.1 uncultured Nitrospina sp. | reverse complement strand
TGGTAAATTTCGCGGACGAAGATGTAGCCCATGGCCGGCAGAGGAATCATGAACATTACGCCGATGAAGTTCCCCATATAACCGACCCAGTCGTAGTATTCTTTCTCCTTGGGATCCTTGGACCACAGGTACATATAGGCGGCGATGACGCCGACCATGAATCCCCCGAAGGTGCCGTTGCCCACCAAACGGTGGTAATTGAGCGGCATCCAGGTCATGGTCGCGATGCGGTCCCATTCCGTCATGACAGTAAATAACTCACCATAAGGTTTCGGCGGGGTCTGCATGAACGTCGCCGGTCCGTCCAGCGCGCACAACAGGGTCAGCCCCAGCACATTCAGGATGACTCCCAGAACGATGTGCCGGCCCTTCTTATTGGACATATTCAACGGTTCCCACGAATAGACGTAAATGTACAGGACGATGGTTTCGAGAATAAACAGGGTGGGATACCCGATCATGAACAGAATTGGAAAGGCCGTGACCAGATAAGAGATGAAATCCTTGTAGGCCACCATCATGATGAACAGGAACAGGCCGCCGGTCAATGCGGTGAAACTGTAGCAGAAGCCGATGACTTTGGTGATTTCATGCGCCAGGCGCTCGTATTTGTAGTCCGACTTGGCGAACATGATGGCACTGGAGAGGAATCCTCCCACCGCACCAATCAAAAATGCCAGAATGATAGCTCCCACCGTCGTATGATCTACCGGAACCAGAAGGTAGGCAAATAAAGCGCCAACTACACCACCCAGGGCGGCGGAGACTTTGCTGTTCATGCAGACGTGGAAATAGTTCAGGAAACTGACCACCAGCGCCGCGAAGGAACAGGCCCACAGCCCGTACAAAACGCCGTGATGGATACCGATAATGACTTCTGAAATGATGCCGAAGACGACCCCGATCAGCACGCACATGAACACATTGGTGAGAATAACCGCCTTGCGGACACCCTGGGTTCGCCGCGCGCCCATCACCTCCATGATGACCACGAACATCGGGCAACCCAGAATAAAGGAAGCGAACAGAATGTGCAGTTGGGCCGCGCCCCAGACAGCTTTGCGGTTACCGAGACCGGGGAAAACAAATTCCGTATTTTTAACTTCCTTGGCCAGCCCTATGTCATACAGGTAAGCCTTGTCATCTTCTTCAGCTTCCTCGTCCTCAGCACTTTCTTCCCCTTCGTCCTCTTCGTCCTCTTCATCCTCCTCGTCTTCCTCATCTTCTTCGTCTCCCTCATCTTCTTCCGCGAAAACGGTCTGCGGCCCCAAGCCGTTTAAAAACGACGAAGGTGAAACCCAGGGCAAAGCCGGGCTCAGATGTACCAGAGCGTAGATCAGAAGAAACAGCAGAATGAATCTGAATGAAAGGGATTTTTTCTCTGGGACGGAGCTTTCGGGCATCGCAGAGTTCCTGGAGTTAAGGGTCAGAACATAAATTAAATTGCGAATTTACCAATACTTGGGTGAAACCGGTCAGTCATGCTTTAGGGAGAAAAAACTTAATGTTTGCTTCAAAAAGGATAGACAAATATCATAGCGGTTTTTTAAAGTCAAGAGAATTATAAATAGTGTAAAAACAGGAGCTAAGGCCTTCTCAAACCATTTTCCGAAGGCCGGTTTTCAGGCCCCGGAAAGGTCCCCTTTTGGCCAGATAAACCGGCTCGATTTTGCGCCGAAAAAAATCAGGGAGTTGGCGAACAGGTCATGGCCTGGGCCGCCAGTTGGCCGCACGCGCCCAATATATCGGTTCCCCGGTTTTTGCGAATGAAGGCGGAATACTTTTTGGAGATCAAATGGTTTTGGAAGGATTTAACCCGCTCCTCCGAAGGGGCCTCATAGGGTGAGCCTTCAAAACCGTTGAAGGGAATCAGGTTGATCTTGCATCGGATGGTGCTCAGCAGCTTGCCCAGCCGCAGGGCATCCTCATCCGAGTCGTTGATGCCTTTTAGGAGAACGTATTCAAAAGTGATGCGGCGGGTGGGTTTTAAAGGATATTTCTTAAGGCAATCTATCAGGGTTTTAATGGGGTATCTTTTATTGATGGGCATGATTGCGTCGCGGGTGGAGTCTTCCGTGGCGTTGAGGGAAATCGCCAGGTTGACGTGGATGTTCTCCTCCTGAAACTGCTGGATGCGGTCCACCAGGCCAGCGGTCGACAGGGTCACCTTGCGGTTGGAAATGCGCAGCGCTTCCGGGGATACCATCAACCGTAACGCGTCGCACACCGCATCATAATTATCCAGGGGTTCGCCCATCCCCATCATCACCACATTGGTGGTGTGATCCGCCTCCGGCAGGTCCTCATTGACCGCCAGGTATTGCCCGATAATTTCTCCAGCGGTCAGGTTACTTTTCAGGCCCAGGGTTCCGGTGAGGCAAAAGGAACAGGCCAGCCGGCACCCGACCTGGCTGGAAATGCAAAGGGTCTTGCGTGCACCGTCCGGCATCCAGACACTTTCCACCTGCAACCCATTTTCCAGTTCAAACAGGTATTTGATGGAGCCGTCGCGGGATTGGGTTTTCCGGGCGATCCGGGGCAGGGCAATATAAAAATGGTCCGCCAGCCGGTCCCGCAGATCCTTGGACAGGTTGGTCATGTCCCCGATTTGCTTGATCCCGCGGTGGTACACCCAGCTGAACACCTGGTTTACCCGGTAAGACGGCACACCCCAGTCAGCAAACAACTGTTTTAATTTTTGTTCCGAATATCCGATCAAATTTATCATGGGCCAGGGACTCCTCGCGGGGTTATTATCGGGTGATTCCCGTTACAAAACAAGTCCGGAATGGATTGCCGTTTCCCGGCCACCGGCAAATATTGCTCGTGTCCCGAAACCGGGGAAGCCCCGGTTTTTGATACCAGTTTGAATCGTTGGATGTTATTGACGGTGAAACTAATATGGCCGGCCATACACTGGATTATTCGGTTGTTAACAGCTATTGGAAGAAGGCAGATCTTTCCATCATGGGTCCTTACATAATGGGACTTTGGCAATTTTCGTTTGCCAACACTTGACCGATCCTCTTCGAGGACAAAATTTTACTCCAGGCCTGGCTGGCCTCTTTTTTTAAATCGCATCACAGAGATGGTGGAATCCGGGATAAACCCAAGCAAAACATCTGGTTTCAAAAACGACTTAATGGATATGTTCAAATTTTTCAGCACCTTAAACCGCCCAATGAAAAATTAAGGTTGACTATATGCAAATTTAATATTAGAGTCAACTCCCCCTAATGAAAATCGTGGATGGCCAGCAATTTTTCTTCCTTTGGTTTTGATAATTTTAGGCCATTCTAGTGGTTTCAGGCCTTCTAGAGAACAATTTTTCTTTTCATAATTACTCGGAAAATTTTTCAAGGTTTTCCTAAGCGAGATAGTGGGGCTATGGAAGGTTTTTATAAAATTTTTTTATGTGAGGGAATCAGTCTATGGGGAAAATAAAAATTGCCTTGATTGGAGTAGGAAACTGTGCCAGTTCCCTGATTCAAGGAACGTACTATTACAGGGATAAAGACCCTAAAGACATAATCGGCCTGATGCATCATGAGATCGGGGAATATAAGCCGGAGGACATCCAGGTCGTTGCGGCCTTCGATATCGACCGACGAAAGGTTGGAACTGACGTCCATCAAGCAATTTTTGCCAAACCGAATTGCACTACGGTTTTCTTTCCCGATGTTCCATCATCCGGAGTTCTTGTGAGGATGGGTAAGATCCTGGACGGTTTTGCGGACCATATGAACAACTATGATGATGACCATGCATTTGTCCTGGCCGACAAATCCGAGCCCACTAAAGCAGAAGTCGTCCGGGTGCTCAGGGAGTCGGGCGCGGAAATTCTCCTCAATTACCTTCCGGTGGGCTCCGAAGAAGCCACCCGGTTTTATGCGGATTGCGCGTTAGAAGCGAATGTTGCGTTCATCAACAACATACCGGTATTTATCGCCAGCGACCCCGTATGGGCCAAGCGTTTTGAGGAAAAAAATATCCCCCTCATCGGCGATGATGTCAAATCCCAAGTGGGGGCCACCATTACTCACCGCGTCCTGACCGACCTGTTCAATAAGCGTGGCGTCAAGCTGGAACGAACCTACCAACTCAATACCGGCGGCAATACCGATTTTCTCAACATGCTCAACCGCCATCGCCTGGCCTCGAAGAAAAAATCCAAAACGGAAGCGGTTCAGTCCGTCACCGCCAAGCGGCTGTCCGACGAAAACATCCATATCGGTCCCAGTGATTATGTGCCTTGGCAAAAAGACAATAAAATCTGTTTCATCCGAATGGAAGGCAAACTCTTCGGCAATGTGCCCATGAATATTGAGCTTCGGCTTTCCGTAGAGGATTCACCCAACTCCGCCGGAGTCGCCATCGATTCCATACGTTGCGCTAAACTGGCCTTGGACCGTGAACAGGGAGGAGTCCTTTTTGCACCTTCCGCTTATTTCTGCAAGCATCCCCCCCATCAATTCACTGATGATGAAGCCTTTCAAATGATTGAGAGGTTCCTCCAAGGGGCCCAGCTTGCTCAAATCAAGGACGTTCTGCGTCTGAATAAGGAATTCCCTCGGGATGAGTCTCCCGAATTCGAATCGTTCTCGAATCCAAACCGAAACTGAAGGTGAAATGCAGTGTCTGATTATTGCCGCCGGCAAGGGCCACCGCCTGCGGAGTAAGGGCGATAGCAAACCCATTGTTCCAATTTTCGGTGTCCCTTTAATCGAACGGGTCATCCGCTGTGCCCAAGAAGGTGGAGTGGATGACTTTTTTGTGGTCACCGGTTACCAGGGGGAGCGCGTTCGCAGTTTTCTCGATCATTTAGCTGACCGTCTTGGAATTCGTATTACCCCCATCGTTAACGAGGATTGGGAAAAAGAAAACGGCCTTTCGGTACTCAAGGCACGTGACTGCCTGCGCGAACCCTTTTTGTTGTTGATGGCGGATCACCTCTTTGATCCATCTATTGTCCGAAAGTTGATCGAGCTGCCAATAGCCGATGGGGAAATTGCCCTCGGCGTGGATGGCAACAGGAGCAACCCCCTGATCGACCTGGAGGATGTCACTCGGGTTAAAACCGAAGCCGGAAAAATCCGGGATATTGGCAAAAACCTGAAAGATTACAATGGATTTGATACGGGTTTGTTCGTATGCACTCCCGCCATTTTTGACGCCTTGGAGCGGTGTGAGAAAGAAACCGGCGATACTTCTTTGTCTGGAGCGGTGCGAAGGCTGGCCTCCAGCGGAAGGGCCAATGCGGTCGACATAAACGGTCATTTCTGGATCGATGTGGATGATCCTGAAGCTTTCCGGCGCGCGGAAAACGCCCTTTTGGCCCACCTGCGGGGGAAGACCCACGACGGTCCGGTTGCCCGTTTTTTAAACCGGCCTTTGTCCATAAGAATTTCCCGCCGACTGGTAAATTACTCAGTTACCCCAAATCAGATATCCCTGATTTCGTTTCTGTTTTCGATCCTGGCCGCCGGTCTGTTCTCCCTGGGCGGTTATCCGGCCCTTTTCTTGGGCGGCGTTCTCGCGCAATTCGCCTCGGTGATCGACGGCTGCGATGGCGAAGTGGCACGGCTCAAGTTCCAAACCAGTGACTACGGGAAATGGTTGGATGCCGTACTGGACCGTTATGCCGACGCATTCCTTCTTTTTGGCCTCACTTGGCACGCCTACGCGGATAGGACGGAAGGCGTTGTCCTGTTTGTCGGATTCCTGGCGATCATTGGGTCTTTTTTGTTGAGTTACACGGCGGACAAATACGACCATCTGATGGGCCGCCAGATTCGCCAAGGCAAAGGACTCCGGCTGGGCCGGGATATTCGTGTCTTCATCATATTTCTCGGCGCGGTGCTTCATCTACCTTTTTGGACCTTGTTGGTGATCGCCGTGACGATGAACCTTGAAACCATACGCCGAATGGTAATCTGCCGAGATCATGGATAGCATCGAATGCGCCAAACGGAAAATCAGGGAAGTCATTGCCGCCTCCAAGGTTCCAGAAGATCCCGTCCATGCTGATAACACGCTTGAATGGCTTCTTAAGTTCGACCCCAAAACCGATCCGGCCATGCAGATTGCCGCGCTCGCTCATGATATTGACAGGGCAGTGGAAGCGCGAAAGGTGCGCCGCTCCGATTTTGACGATTATGATGTCTTCAAAGCCGCGCATGCCCAAAACGGGGCGAAGATTCTGCGGGAAATTCTGGATGATTGCCAAGTGGCCAAACCTATTGGCGATGAGGCTTGCCGTCTGGTAACGCTTCATGAAGTGGGCGGCGACCCTCGTTCCGACCTGCTCAAGGATGCTGATAGTATTTCCTATTTTGATGTCAATATGCCTTTGTACTTCCAACGCGAGGGCTGGGATGAAACGAAACGCCGGTGTGTATGGGGCTATCGGCGGCTTTCTTCACGAGGAAAAGAGATAGTCAAAGGCATAACCTATGAAAACCAAACTCTGACGCGTTTATTAAATGAGGTCATTGGACGAACTGGCGGAAAAGAGGTTTTAGGATCTAAAAAACGGGCCTCGTAGCGTACGGTTTTGTTCAAATACGCGGTTACGGGAAATATAAAGTTTTTGCACATTTAAAGTCGAAACCCCATCCCAGGACCGGGAAGGCGAGTCATCACATCCTCGTTATCGACCTTCTTTGAAGTACAGGGTATTTTCCTTGGGCTGCGAGTAGGTGTGGTAGGTCTTGGCCAGGATCCATCCATTGAACAGGGAAATGACCAGGACGCAGGCGGCGATGCCCTTCAAAACATGATGATCCCTCTGCGCAGGGATCCGGATCAGGCCCCGGCCGGCCAAGACCGCACACAGCAGGGACACGGCAAACGCCGTTCCCATCAGGGCCAGCAATTCGGTGGAAAGACGAGTGTCCTTGTTCATATGGTTGAGCGCCGCCACCGCCAGCGAAAGCGGCAACAGGCTCAAAAAGTAAGCGCCCCACACCCCGCCGGCCTTCGGTTCCTTATAGCGTTTGAGCATGCGCAGTCCGAACACTAGAAGGGCGAATAGCATGACTCCGGAAAACGTATCCACCGTCGCCCGTTCGCTTTGTTGTTGGCGAATATAGTTCAAAGCGCCCAGCACGTATTGCCCGACTTCCTCCTCTTCCATTTCATAATAACCGCCCTGATCGGTATCATAAGCAAACACGCGGGCGGTGTTGGATTCCGCCGGCAGGGCAATGGCCCGGTAATGATTCTTGCCGGCCTTCTGGATTTCGAGGTAAACGATTCCCGTATGGTATTTTAACCGGTATGGGTCGATTTCGACCAGGTTGCGGGCGTAGCGCTGGTTTTCCCTGTGGAATTTCTCCTGGATGGCCATCAGGTCCTGCAGTGCTTTGCGGGCCTGCCAATCCTGATCGGTTTCGAAGATGCGGGTGCAACCCCCG
>CAYPKH010000077.1:0-7425 GCA_964411245.1 uncultured Nitrospina sp. | reverse complement strand
AACCGAGGTTGATGTCGAGAAAATCCGCGCCCTGCTCCTGCACCAGATGCACGATCCTGATAAAGTCGTCGGCGTCTTCGCCGAACAGTTGCACTCCCACCAGCGTACCGGAGTTTTTATGAATCGCAATCATCCGCCGGGTTTTTACCGAATTGAACACCAGCCCCTTCGCCGACACCAACTCGGACACCAGAACGCCCGCGCCCATTTCATCCATCAACTGCCGGAAACAGACATCGGTGATGCCGGACATCGGCGCCATCCAGAACGCGTTGCGGGCGCGATCGATCAGCCGCCCGCTTTCTGAAGAAGCGCTCGAGGGGTACCGTTTCTCTTTTTCAATGACCACGTTGCGATTCATTTCCTTCCTTTCAAAACTTATCCATGGCATCCCAATACGGCTGAAAATGCGAAGGCCAGGGGGCCGTGAGATCGACGACACCGTCGATGCCGTTGAATCGCAACCGGTAAGCGTGCAATCCGTAACCGTGCGCGTTTTCCGTTTTCCGGCCGTACACCGGATCGTTGACCACCGGCAGACCCAAATGCGCCAAGTGGACGCGAATCTGATTGGTCCTGCCGGAACGGGGCACGGCTCTGAGTAACGTCCGGCCGTTCAGCGTGCTCAGGCATTCAAAATGGGTGACCGCCGGTTTGGGGTTGCGGGTTTGGGAACCCACCGCCCGCGCCGACCCCGGCACTTTACCGATCGGGGCATCCACCACAAAACTTTTTTCCGAGGGAACACCCTCGGCCAGCGCCAGGTATTCCTTGTCGACCCGGTGACCCTGGAACTCGTGCATCAAATGGCTGGCGGCCTGCCGCGATTTGGCGAACACGATCAATCCGGTGGTGAGCGCGTCCAGCCGTTGTACCGGGCGGGGCGTCTCATCCGGATAGGCTTCCTTCAACAGTTCGGTCAAACTGTTTTTGAAATAACGCCCGCTGGGATGCACCGGCAACGGCGCGCCCTTGTTGAACACGCGGAGGGCGCCGTCCTCGTACACCACGTCCAGCGTGCGGTCGGCCACCGGTTCTTCCCGGATGCCCATGCGCGTCACCATAAAATCGTGTTCCCTGAGAAGGGTACCGGGTTCCACCCGTTCACCGTTCACGGTGATGCGTCCGTCCTCAATACGGTCCCGCCATTCCTCCCGGCTCAGGTAAGGAAACCGGTCGGCGAAATAGGCCAACGCGGTATAGCCGATGTATTTCCCGGGAAGATGGGATTCAAAAATCTGTTCGGCAGGAGGGGGGCGGTACCAATCCACCATCGGATGACCTCAAAATTCTGAAGGTGATAAAAGGCGGATGTCCGTTGCGGTGGACGCCAGGATTCAATTGTTTCTGGGATCGACTGGGGCCTGCAACAGGTATTCATATTTCGGACCCAGCGACCGCACCACCTCCGGCCAGATGTGCTGTTCCGAGACGGTGAACACAAACCGGTCCGCGGCGTCGCAAGTCAACCAGCTGCGCTGGCTCATCTCCCCGTCCAACTGCCCGGACCCCCAGCCGGAATACCCCATGTAAAGCCGGAGGTCTTCATTCGGGTTCCCCAAATCCGGCAGGATGCTCTCCAGCGCTTCCCAATTCATCCCCATATGCACGCCGGGGCAAACCTGTTCCATGTCCGGCAGGGGTTGGGGAGAACGCACCAGATAAAACACCTGGGAAGGAGACACCGGGCCGCCGATAAAGACGTCGGCCTGGTACTGGGTCAGCAATTCCGAATGGGCGAACACATCGGTCGATTTCAAACCGGAGTTCCGGTTGATGACCAGCCCGAACGACCCTTGGTCATTGTGATTGCACAGCAGAACCACGGTCCGCGAAAAATTGGGGTCCGGCAATACAGGGTTGGCGATTAAAAATGATCCTTTACTGTAGGCACCGTTTTCCATGGCAATAGAGTGACCGGGCGATGGGCCGCGCTCGCTATAAATTCAATGATTGCAGTTTTTCGAAATTGGGATTGATCCGGGCTGTGGCCTTGCCCTCCCGTGTGCCGAAATTGTTGTCCAGATACACGGCGACCAGATTGGGAAACCGCGTCGATAGGGATAACGCGAGGAAACCTTCGTCGCCAATTTCGTTCTGGGCCAGGTCCATTTCCTCAATTTTTTCCAGCTCGTTCTCCTCGGCCAGGACCCGTGCCCCCTCATCCTTGAGATAATTGCGGTACAGGTTGAGGGTTTTCAATTTCTTCAATATTTTGGATCTGATGATTTCGCGAATCCCTTCGGGACCCAGATCGTTGCCGCCCAACTCAAGCCAGTTGAGCTTGGCAAACACTTCCGATTCGGCAATATAATGGGCTCCTGGGTCGCCGATCTTGTTGCCCCCCAGATTCAGGCGCTTGATATTGGCAATCCGGGGATCCTCCCCGATGACCTGGAGGCCGTTGATCCCGATGCAACATCCCTTGAGATCCAATTCCCGCTGGTTTTCGGAAAGACGGTCGTCCACCACCTTGGTCATGGCTTCGATCAGTTTCTGCCCGGTATAGTTACAGGGCTCGTCTGTATCATAAATCTTATATCCACTTAATGACGGCATAACACCTCGTATTTCCGGGTTTTGAGAAAATTTTTCGACCCTTATTTTAACCCCAAAAAGCCCGGACCCTGAGCAAAATCGGAGCATTATGGGTAAATTACACGTTTTCAATCAGGTGCGGACAGGCTATTATAATGTTGACAGAAAATCAATATAATTTAAAATCCGCTGTTTCACCTGTTTTCCCTTGGAGAAAGCATGCAACTGGATTTTGACAAAATGGGGGGTCTCGTTCCCGCGATCATTCAGGACCATAAGACCGGCAAGGTGCTGATGCTGGCCTACATGAACCCGATCGCCTGGGAAAAAACCCTGGAAACGGGCATGGCCTGGTTTTACAGCCGGTCGCGCGACAAACAATGGATGAAGGGCGAGGAAAGCGGTAACGTGCAGGTCGTCAAGGAAGTGTTCGTCGACTGCGATGACGATACGGTCCTTCTCAAAGTCGAACAGGTCGGCCAGGCCGCCTGTCACAAAGGCTACGTCAGTTGTTTTTTCCGAAAACTCAACGGCGAGGTCACCACGGTCGAAGAAAAAGTGTTCGATCCGGATAAAGTGTATAAAAAGTAACGTCAACCTTAAAAAAAGGCAGGTAAGAAGTAATGAGCGGTAATGTTTTGAAGTTGGGAATTCCTAAAGGCAGTCTGGAAGAGGCGACCGTCAACCTGTTCGCCAAGGCAGGGTATCAAATCAAAATCAGCAGTCGGTCGTATTTTCCGAGCATCGACGACGACGAAATCGAATGCATGCTGATCCGCGCGCAGGAGATCGCCCGCTACGTGGCCGACGGCGTACTGGACGCCGGGCTCACGGGTAAGGACTGGGTACAGGAAAACCGGGTGGAAGTGGAAGAGATCGCCGACCTGGTGTATTCCAAAACATCGTCACGCCCGGTGCGCTGGGTGCTGGCGGTTCCCAACGATTCGCCGATCAAATCGGTTAAGGACCTGCAGGGCAAACGCATCGCCACCGAAGCAGTGAACATGACCGTCGATTACCTCAAGAAGCATGGGGTGTCCGCCTCGGTTGAATTTTCCTGGGGCGCTACCGAAGTCAAACCGCCGAAACTGGCGGACGCCATCGTCGAGATCACCGAAACCGGGAGCTCACTGAGGGCCAACAACCTGCGCATCGTGGACACCCTGATGGAATCCAACACCAAGTTCATCATGAACAAGGATGCCTTCAAGGACGAATGGAAGAAGAACAAGGTCGACCGGCTGGTCCTCATGCTGAAGGGCGCGATGGCCGCCAACGAAAAAGTCGGCATGCTGATGAACGTTCCGAAAAAATTCCTCGACGCGGTGATGAAAATTCTGCCGCCGGAGGTCAAGCCCACCCTCGCCAATCTGACCGATGAAAACTGGGTGGACCTGACGGTCATTCTCGAGGAAAAACTGGTGCGGGAAATTGTGCCGGATTTAAAAAGCGCCGGTGCGGAAGACATCGTCGAATTTCCCCTCAATAAAGTAATCCATTAAACCCAAAGGAGTCCCTTGACCAGCAAAGAAGACAGCCCGTCACCCGATATGGATCCTCCGGCACCGGAAAAAACTCCGGCGCCCGAAGAAGCCGCACCGACACCAGAGGAAACACCGGAGACCGCTCTTTCGCAAGAGACTCTGCCGCCTGCGCTTTCTCCTGCCCGCAAAAGCAAAAAGGAAAAGAAATTTTCCGGCATGGGAGGCACCCTGTTTCTGCTGGCGCTGTTGATCACCGGCGGGGCTGGAGCCGGCGGGTTTTATCTGTATCAGGAGCAAATCCAATTTCAAAACGAGTCGCTCGCCCGCATCTCCCAACTGGAAGCCCAGTTGAGCGCTCTGGATACCGAGGCGGATCAAACCCGTCAGAATCAACAGTTGCTCGATGCCCTGAGTCAGGATTTACAGCAACACAAAACGGACATAGATGCCACCCTGAAGGCGCACCAGAATTCTCTGGCCACGCTCGATGAAGATATTTTGAGATTGAAGGAGAAGGTGGCCGCCCAGGCCCAAGCCGCCCCGGCACTGCCGGTCCCTGGGATCGAAGGCACCGCCGAGGCACCCGGTTTGCTCACCGTCCCGCCGCCGCCGGAAACCCGGGATAAAGACCACCCCGAATTCAAACCCCAGGAGGAACCGTCCCAAAAAACCCAGCCGGAAGATCAATCCAAACCGTTCCTCGACTGGATGGAAAATTTCTTCGCCGCCATCTGGGATTGGTTCGCCAGTCTGTTCCGCTGAATCCCCTCCAAACCTTCCGAATCAAAAGTCAACGAATTGGATCCTTCCTTTTTGCTCGAGAATCCCTTTTTCAAAACAGACGTCGCGGAAATACTGGAGGCCGATGAGTTCCTCCCGGCCCAGATCATAGATGATTTTGCTGGACAGATAATCGAGGCAGGTTTCATAAGTGAGCCCGGAATGTTCCGATCCGGTGCGCGCAATGCTCTCCAGGCGTGAAAGCCCTGCCTCCTTGGCCTCCTGGAGGGTAATCATAAAATTGGGGTCCAGTTCGATGCCTCTCCGCACCGCCACCACCGCGTGCACGAACATTTGGCCCGTTTGCTCGAGCCATTTTTCGCTCAGATCGTAAATCTCCAGGTTGGGGTAGGCAGACCGTAGTTGAAAAGCGGGATCGCCGATGACGAGGGCCGCATCGTGCTCCCTCAACATTTCCTTCGGGTCCGGGTCGGTGGTTTCCAGAAACACGTTCCAGGGAAACACCTCCCCGTACAATATCTGGAGTAACGCCGCGGAGGTCCGGGACCGGGCGTCGAGCGCAATCGACTGCACCTTTTCGAGCGGCAGGTGGGACGCCAGCAACACCGTGCCCACCGGACCGCGGGAGGCCACTGCGATGCCCGGAAGCAGGCGGTATTGCTCGCAGTCCTTCAGGTATTCAATGGAAGGAATCATCGCCAGGTCCAGCTCGCCGTCTTTCAACCGGTCCGCCAGCGCGGCAGGCGAATCGGTGACCATCGTCACTCCCAACTGCGATTGCCTCTCCCTGAAGGGAATCAACAGAGGTTGGGCATTGAGGAAATCATGAAACCCGAATTTTAATGGTTGAGGGGCCATATCGAAGTTCCGGGAAAACAAAAAAACCGGGATGGAGAAACTCCATCCCGGTCAAACCATTCACGAGCCTTATATAAAGAGCGGGGCCAGAACCAGCGAAACGATGGACATTAGTTTGATGAGGATGTTCATTGCCGGACCCGAGGTGTCCTTGAGCGGATCGCCCACGGTGTCGCCCACGACGGTGGCTTTATGCGCCTCAGAGCCTTTACCGCCGAGGTTGCCTCTCTCGACATATTTCTTGGCATTGTCCCAGGCGCCGCCGCCGTTGGACATGAACAGAGCCAGCAGAACGCCGGTCAGGGTCGCGCCGACCAGCATGCCACCCAAGGCTTCCTTACCCAGCAGAAAACCTATGAGGAGGGGCATGAGAAACGCGATCACCCCGGGCGCCACCATTTCCCGTAACGCGGTCCGGGTACAGATGTCGATACACTTGGCGGTATCGGGTTTGCCGGTGCCTTCCAGCAGACCGGGGATTTCCCGAAACTGACGGCGGATTTCCTCGATCATCACGAACGCGCCTTTACCGACGGAGGTCATGGTGAGCGACGCCACCAGAAACGGCACCATGCCGCCGATCAGCAGGCCGATGATGACCTCGGGGGTGGTGAGGTCGATGGATTTGATGCCCGCGGCCTGGGTGTAGGCCGCAAACAGGGCCAGGGCGGTCAGCGCGGCCGAGCCGATGGCGAATCCTTTACCGATGGCGGCGGTGGTGTTGCCCAGAGCGTCGAGGCCGTCGGTGATTTTGCGGGTTTCTTCACCGAGGCCGGCCATCTCGGAAATGCCGCCGGCGTTGTCGGCGATCGGGCCATACGCGTCGACCGCCATGGTAATGCCCACCGTAGCCAGCATGCCGACCGCCGCCAGGGCCACGCCGTACAGACCGGCGGAATAGGCGCCGACGAAAATCGCCAGGCAGATGATCAGAATCGGCACGACAACGCTTTCCAAGGCCACGGCAAGTCCCGTGATCATGACTGTCGCCACACCCGTTTTACTGGATTCGGCGATTCTGATGACGGGTTTGCCGGCGGTGTAGTATTCGGTGATGAGGCCGATGCCGATACCCGCCAGACATCCGAACGCCAGCGCCACAAACACGCCCATCGGCAGACCCATCACCGTAATGGCGACGAAGCTGGCCATCAACAGAACGATGGCGCTGATGAAGGTGGAATAGCGGAGCACGTCGGCCGGGTCCATTTTGGACATGACGCGGATGGAGCGGATACCGATGATGGAAGCGATGAGGCCCGCCATGGCGATGATGATCGGAAGCGCCATGTACTCCATTTTCTGGCTGGCCATGCCGGTGGCGATGGCGATGGTGGCGATCATGGAGCCGACGTAGGACTCGAAAATATCCGCGCCCAGTCCGGCCGTGTCGCCCACGCAGTCGCCCACATTATCGGCGATGACGCCGGGGTTGCGGGGATCGTCTTCGGGAATTCCGGCTTCGACTTTACCGACGAGGTCGGACCCGACGTCGGCGATTTTGGTAAAGATGCCGCCGCCAACGCGGGCGAACAGGGCGATGGAACTGGCGCCCATGGCAAATCCGCTGATGACACTGGCGTTTGCGCCCCGTCCGAACAGCAGGAACAACCCGCCGACCCCCAACAGACCGAGGCTGGCGACACACAGGCCCATCACCGACCCGCCGTTGAACGCGATATCCAGCGCTTTGGACTGGCCGGAATCGTTGGCGGCCTGCGAGGTGCGCACGTTGGCGGTGGTGGCGGCGTTCATGCCGAAGAATCCGGCGAAGACGGAGCAGAGGGCGCCCGTCACGTAGGCG
>CAYPKH010000076.1:0-7432 GCA_964411245.1 uncultured Nitrospina sp. | reverse complement strand
TTAACTTGGCCAGGATTTCCGTCGTGCTGTGGTCTTTGGAGTCGCCCACGATCACCACCTCGCCGCCGTAGGCTTTAACGATGGGATACTCCGGCATCTGCTCCAGACGGCCGGCGTAATCCGTGCCCTTGGTGTGAACGTCGGGTTTCAGCAAGGCGCACAATGGGCCGGGATGGTCGTCTTCCAGAGGCACTACGTAATCGACCGCCTCGATGGCGGAGAGGATTTCCATCCGCTCGTAATCCGGGTTGACGGGATTGCGGTCCGGCTTGATGCGCTTGACCGACCTATCGGTATTGACGGCGACCACCAGGATGTCCCCCAGTGCCTTGGCGCCGAACAGGTAGCGCAGGTGCCCGACGTGCAGAATTTCGAAACAGCCGTTGGCGAACACCACTTTGCGGCCCGCCCTGCGGTGCTCCTCGAGAACGGGAACCAAGTCGACCGGATCGGCGTAACATTTTTTCTGATGAACGGGAATCGCCGAATCGCTCACGTGGACTCCGGGTTGTGGGTTCACAGTCGGGGATGGCAGCGGAAAAGACGGGTTTACTTGGGCAGAGTTTAAATATTCGGAAGCCCGTGCCCGCGCCCCATGCCATTGAGATTTCCATTTTAAATGATTTTTCCTGCGATCCCATAAAAATATGAGCCACATGACCTCCCAAGAGGCTGGGTCCGTTCTTTCAGGCGCCGGCGGGCATGGGGGCCGGGTGGGGCTTTTCCGGAGGATAAGGCATCCCCGTCAGTCCCGGTCCGTCGAGAGTGTTCAGGCGCACCACCTTTTCCACCGGATGGCGGTAGCTTCTGGGGCGCGGTGCGTCTTTCTGGCGGCCCAGCACCGCAAACATCACGGGGATGAGGTTGGGGGTCAGGTTTAACAGGCGGGAGACCGCTTCGGGGTCGAACCCGATCATGGGACAGGTCGCCCAGCCGCGGCTGGTGGCGGAATACATCAAGGTCATCGCCGCTAACGAAGCCGAGCGTATGGCTTCGTCGCGCTGGATTTGGGGTTTGCCTTCATAGAATTTTTGAATTTTGGGTAATATGATTTCCTGAATCCGGCCGGGCGCCCCTTTATAAATTTCCGGAGCGTCCTTATACGCGTCCAATTTGCCGCACACCAGAACCGCCACGGAACAATCCTCCATCTGCGACTGACCCCAGGCCGCCTCTTTTAATTGCTGTTTCATTGCCGGTTCTCTGACCGCGATGAAGGTCCAGTGTTGCAGGTTGTACGAACTGGGGCTGAGGACCACCTCCTCAAACAATTCCCTGAGCTCCGCATCGCTGATGTTTTTTTCAGGGTCGTAGGATTTAACACTGTGGCGTCGCTGAACAATTTCCGAAAATTCCATTACACGCTTCCTTTTTTTATGTTTTATTTTGAAAGGTCTTTATGGGTATTGGGCACGTTGACTCCTGAATGAACCCAATCGAATAAAGCGTAGCCCTGGTAATCAGGCATGGTGATGGTTTTCTGCGCCTCTTCGACGGTCATTCCTTGTTCAACCGCGTTTTTCACTTCTTTGTGCAAAGATTCCAGGTATCGAATCTTAAAATCAATGTCCTTAGGTTGAATGGGAACGCCGTGGCCAGGAACGACCACCGCATCTTCCGGCAGAAATGCGCGGATTTTCTTGAGGGTGGCCAAAACCTCTTCATGCTTTCCATCCAACAACCAGGGGAGTGCCGGAGGCTGAGCCACAATCGGATTCCCCGTCCAGAATACTTTGTCCTCCGGTACCCAGATGAACAAGTCGCCTTCGGTTTGGGCAAACCCGAAATGACGGATTTCGACTTTTTTATTGCCAAGATCGACCTCATACAGGGCGCCATCTTCTAAAACAATATCCCCCGTTCGTGCAACGACCTCTTCAATGCCGCGGTTGGCGCCGAAGTACTGGACCATGAATTTTTTATCCGCCTCAAAGCCTTCTTTGTTGTCCATAAACTCTTTAGTCTTGCGGTGCTGGATTATGGACACGCTCTTGGGAAACACGTAATTCCCGTAACTGTGGTCGCCGTGGTAACTGGTGTTGACCAGATAGCGGATCGGTTTGTCGGTGACTTCCTGGACGAAACCCAACACCTGGTCGGCAAGCCGTTTATTCACCATCGACTCAACGACCAACACCGCATCGTCCCCAACGACAAATCCGCCGGCGGTGGCCACGGGATATCCTTTAGGATTTTTTTCTTGGGCATCGGTCGGGTAATAGGCATATACCCCTGGAGCCAACTTGTGATATTCCAGTTGTACCGCCCCGGCATCCCACACCAGATTTTCCTTTTTCTCCTCAATGGCTTGCGCAGGCTCAGTTTTTTCAGCCATGGGTTGCTCATCTGCAGGCATGGAATTGCATCCGAAAAAGAAAAGCACGGAAGCTGACAATAAGGCCAATTTCACAACGTTTTTGCTCATTTCCTTTAACATAACTCTCCTCCAAAATTACGTTGCGCATTATTAAAATGTACTTTCCTTCATGAGCCAATTGCAGTATTTGTCTGTGTGTTTTTTGCTGATGCGAAAAGACCGATGGTGCTGAATACGGCTCCCAACACCCAGAACACCGGACCCAGAATCCCGGGAAAAATCGGCAGGTGGCCCGGCACTAAGACAAATGCAATGAATCCGATGTCTGTCACGCTGACGGTGATCAGGTTGATCCAGTAACCGAGGCGGCTGTTGTGCCAGTTGAAGATGACCGCCACGGTTATCCCGACCAAAGCGAAAAACAAAAGATTCCAGGCGTCTTGAAAGATCCTTGCTTGAATCATTCCCGCTTCCAGTGACGTTCCCAGTTGGTAAACACTGAATGCCGCCTTGAGGTGCAACAATCCCCAAACGAAATACATCACCGCGCCAATTTTATGCGCAAAAGTTTTCACAATCTAGCCCTAGCGATAGATATTTATTTAAGGACACTCCAATCCTGTTGCTGGGTCCACTGTTCAAAGTTTTGCCATTGTACTTCCGGGAATTCCTTGTGCAAATTCTTGATATCCGCCGAATATCCGACTTTATTGAACCACGAGAACATTTCGGCGAAATCGGCATTGTCGGCCCGCATGTATTCGGGATCAAAACCTTCATATCCGATATCACGGCCGCTGGCTTTGGAGATCGCTGCCACCGTCTCTTTGCCGGTCAACTCATCCCCAGCGATATCGAACCGTTTGCCGAAGATTTTTTCCCGGCGATCAATCATAGCCGCCGAAAATGCGCCGATGTTATCGACTGATACTTGTTGCAGAAGGCGATCCGCCGGCATCGCAAATTTGAGCGTTCCTTCCTGAATGGAAGGCAAAAACCAGGGCGCGAACCAGTTGTCCATAAAAAATACCGGCGCAACGATGGTGTAGGGAATCTTGATAGAAGCGATATGCTGCTCCACCTTATACTTGCTGTCGAAATGAGGAATGTTCGTGTTGCGGTCGCCATTGCCCACCGAGTTAAAAACCAGATGTCCCACTCCGGCCTGTTTCACGGCATCGGCCAGGGCGATGCCCTGTTTGGTCTCCGCCTCCTCCCCGGCTTCATAGGGAGTGCTCATCGCAAACACCGTGTCCATTCCCGTGGCCGCCTTGACCATGGAATCGGAGTCGTTAAAGTCGCCTTTCAGCACTTCCACTCCCTGATCGGCAAGCTGTTTCGCCTTGGGGGAATCCGGGTTGCGCGTCAGGGTGCGGATACGATGGCCCTTGGGCAATAAATTCCGGACCACGGCGCCGCCCTGGCTCCCGGTCGCTCCCATCACTAAAACCGATAATTGTTTAGACATAATAAATCCTCCTATTTTCCTTGTTTATATAATGGATAATTCACCTTGGCCGGAACTTCGATCAAGGCGATGCGTAGCGGACGGTCCGCTTCCGCTTGAATGGAAACTGCTCCCCGCTCCCCAGCATGAACCACGGCAAAGAATCGGGGCTCCAGGTAGTGTTTGCCTAACGTGGTTTCATCCACCAGCAAACCCTTTCCGTCGATCACCACCATGGCCAACGTGCGGTTGGCGGCCAACTCGCGCCGGTGGGTGTGACCCGCCGAAATGAGAATGTCCTGCATGGCGGCTTCCGCCTGGATGGTAACCGGCGCGCCTTCGCCGATAATCTGCTTGATGACCACGCCATCGCGGGTCTCTGTGGGGAAATCCTCATGACTGAACTCCCGATAGGTGGGAGGTTGGGTCACAGATTCCCGTAAATTCGGCTCGAACCAGATCTGAAAAAATTCATTGTGGTCCGCCACGGTTTCTTCCTCGTGGGATACGCCGGAACCGGTTTGCATGATCTGCGCGCCGCCGGCTTTCACCCGGCTTTTGGTTCCCAGCGTATCGTAATGGCCGATTTCCCCTTCAAGGGCATAACTCATGATCTCGAAGGCCTGGTGGGGATGCAGCGCGATTTTGCCGTAACCCTTCGCCGTCGCCCACGCCCAGTAAAACAACGGGCCCGTATGGCGCACGTCCGGTCCCTCTCCGGGAAAACCGATGGGCTTGATCTCGGTGATGCGGCCGCCGTCAAACTGACCCACGCCCTGGGCTTCGGGCGGATAAATATTGATTTCAAGTGCTTTCGTTTTTGCATTCATAATTCTTTTCCCTTATTTCTTTCACTGCCCTTAAGAAAAAATGTCATTTATCGAAATGGATTTCGATCTGATGGCCGTCCGGGTCGAAGAAGTACACCGAATGATGGCGCGGCTCGCCGTCCATTTTCACACCGCTGTCTTTCAGTGCCTGGATGATTTCGTCCATCCGGTCGGCGGGAGCGGAATAAGCATAATGCAGGTACCCGTCATCGGTCATGATCTTCTGACCCGCTTCCAAATCGAGGTCCGGCGATTCAAACAAAGCGATCGCCACATTGCCGGCATCCACTTCCACATGCTTCAATCCGCCCCGGGTTTCGGTCCGGTTGATCACCGGAAATCCCAGGATGCCGTTGTAAAAGGCTACCGCCCGATCCATATTACGGACGTTCAATGCGAAATGGTTGATGCCGTCGAGTTTTATGGGTGTACCCTTGGTTGTTGGGCTTGATTTCTTTTTCATGATGTCACCTGTTATAAGTTATGATCCGTGAACCTTCATCCCCTATATAGCAGAGACCGTGCCAAACCCCTGATTTCTGGTAAGCCCCACAACGCTAAATAAAGGAAAGGGGGTGGGCTCTGGAGACAACGGGCCGTACTCTAAAATTGTCGCACCGAAAGCGGCGGCATTAGCGCGGATTGCTGGTAGAATAAATATAACGATGAATCTTCCAGTCACCGTCTTCTTTACGAAACACAAAAAGCTCATTGTTGCCTGCGTTCACTATTGCATCGTTGGCGCGAATCGTCGTTTTACCCGCCGAACTGGTGCGGACATAAGCCAAATCACCGAATTCCTCAATTTCGTAGACCGTGAACTTGATGTTGAGCTTGATGGTGTCAAACGCATGTTCGTAGGCCGCACGCACTTGATCTCTACCAACCTGGGCTGGCGCATGTTGAAGCATAAATATGGGATCTTTGCCATATAGATTCAAAATAGTTTCGGTGTCTGAAGCGTTAAGTGATTTTTCATAGTGATGAATGACATCGCTAATTTCCATTTTTGTTTTTCCCGTCGCGTTTTTTGGATCGATGGTTTGAATTCCTGACATGATGTTCTCCTTTATTATAGATTTAAGTTCAATAGTGTAAAAAGTTTGATCAAGAAAGTGCTGCCACTGTTATTTTGGAATGCGAACCATCACAAAACGGTGACGTTCCGGTTTTCCCACAGTCACAAATGGCGACCTGTTTGGCTCCCGCAATTTCAACTTTTGCAGGAGTTTTTCCAGTGTTGCCTGTTTCGTGCGACCCGTCACAGTAAGGGGTTGTTAGCTGACTCGCCACAGGTGCAGTAATACTTGATTCCTGGCGTTTCATCGACTTGATTAGGAAAGTTTTGGTACGGCATTTGGTTGCTCCTCATAATTTGGTTTGCGATTAATTTTCTTTCACCCTGTATAAAGCACGGACCGTGCCAAAACCCTGATTCCAAGCAATCCCTTTATTTATAATTAGATAAGGTACATCTCACTTTAGCAAATTACTACTCTTTTTCGTAGTTAACGAAATTAAGTAGAATTGATACGTAATTGCGTATATAATGAAAACCTCACGGACCGAATGCGAAGGCGGGTTCCGCATTTTCTTGAGAGGGTTGCTGATGGCAGAAAACTCGACATTTGAACACGACCCGGGCCTGGCGGAGTTCACCATGGAGCGTGCGGACGAGGCCATCATCTGGCATGACTGTTATGCCTATATCAAGCGCGTCAACCGGGCCGCCTGCGATCTGTTGGGCTATCCGCGGGAAGAGCTGGTAGGCATGACCATTCAGGACATCAACCCCAACTCCACCCCCAAGACCTGGGCGAAATTCTGGAAGGAACTTCAGGAGAAAAAGGTGGTCGTGTTTGAGGACGATCACCGCACCCGCGACGGCCGCATCGTGCCGCTCGAGACCCAAGTGAATTTCATCGAATTTGAAGGCCGCGAGTATGCGGTGGCGTTCAGCCGCGACATCTCCGAGCGCAGGAAAATCGAAGAAGAAAAAGCCCTGGCCTACAAGGAAATCTGCCGTCTGCGGGAACAGCTGGAGATGGAAAACGAATATCTGCAGGAAGAGGTTCAGGAACTGCAGACCTTCGCCGGGTTTGTCGGGCAGAGTCCCGCCCTGCAGAATATCCTGAGGCAGATCGAAATGGTGGCCCCCACCGATGCCGGGGTATTGATTACCGGGGAGTCGGGAACCGGGAAGGAGCTCATCGCCCACGAAATTCACAAACGCAGCGGACGCGCTTCCCGCCCCATGATCCGCGTCAACTGCGCCTCCATTCCCCGGGAGCTGTATGAAAGCGAATTTTTCGGCCACGTCAAAGGCGCCTTCACCGGCGCGGTGAAGGACCGGACCGGTCGGTTCGAACTGGCCCACGGTGGCACCCTGTTTCTGGATGAGGTCGGCGAGATCCCCCTCGATCTCCAGAGCAAATTGTTGCGGGTGTTGCAGGAGGGCACGTTTGAGCGGGTGGGCGGCGAAACCACCCGGACCGCCGATGTGCGGATTATCGCGGCCACCAACCGGGACCTGAAACGGGAGGTGGAGGAAAGGCGGTTTCGCGAAGACCTGTATTACCGGTTGAACGTATTCCCGGTCGAGGTCCCTCCTCTCAGGAAACGCAAAGAGGATATTCCATTATTGGCCGCGCATTTTCTGGAACTCGCCGCCAAAAAGTTCAATCATCCCAAACCAAAACTCAGCCAGGCGAAGATCAACCACTTGCAGGGCCATGACTGGCCGGGAAACATAAGAGAACTGCAGAACGTGATTGAGCGGGCGGTCATCACGGTGCGTTCCGGCAGGCTCCATTTCGATCTGCCGGCCGGCGGCGGGAC
>CAYPKH010000075.1:0-7515 GCA_964411245.1 uncultured Nitrospina sp. | reverse complement strand
GGTTTTCGCGGACACTTCCTTTTTAAGGCGGGCGATGTCCCCGTCGCGTTCCACATCGCAGACCAAGGTCCGGCCGGGGTCGATGAGTTTGGCGACGCTCGCTTTGCGTTCTTCGGAGCGCACGCTGTACAGCACGTGGGCGTTTTCGGCTTCCAGGGTTTTGCCGATGTGAGTGGCGACGCTTTTTTTATTGGCGACGCCGGTCACCAGAATGGTTTTGTTTTCAAGATTCAAAAAACTCACGACCCCTCCTCCATGAGCATGACGGTGAACTCCACCGTAGCCGCCGTTTTGCCGTCCACCTGCACCTTGCCCTTCATATAATGCGCCGGGCCCGCATGGTCCACATAGTCCACCCGGATATCCAGGACACTGCCGGGGAACACGGGACTCTTAAACTTGACGTTTTGAATCCGGGACAGCACCGGCACCTGCCCGGCCGGGGCTGGGTGTTTTTTCGACATCAGAATCGCGCCGGCTTGAAACACGCATTCACACACCAGCACCCCCGGCATGATCGGGTAACCGGGATAGTGTCCCTTGAAAAATTCTTCCTCCGGATCGATGCGCTTGCGGGCCACGATGTGGTCGCCGGTGTGCTCCACGATTTCGTCGACAAACAGAAAAGGGGGACGGTGGGGGATGGCATTCAGGATGTCTTCCGACATTATAATCCGCCTGTAATCTCCAGGACCGCGCCGTTGATATAGGAGGACTCGCGGTCGGCCAGAAACAGCACGGCCCGGGCCACCTCCTCGATCGTCCCGAAGCGTTTCATGGGCACCTGATCCCGGTATTGCTTCTTCTGATCGTCCGGCAGATCGGCGATCAGATCGGTGTTGATGAATCCGGGTGATACGCAATTGACCGTGATGTTGCGGCTGGCCACTTCTTTGGACAACGACCGGGCAAACGCCACCTGGCCCGCCTTGCTGGCGGCGTAATTGGCCTGGCCCGCGAACCCGAAACGGCCGATGGGCGAGGTGATATTGATGATCCGTCCGTATTTCTGCCGCATCAGATGTTGCACCGCGATCTTGCTCATGTGGTAGGTGCCGGTCAGATTGGTTTGAATGACATCGTTCCAATCGTTGACCGCCATCATGCCGACCACCGAATCGCGCCGGATGCCGGAATTATTCACGAGGATTTCAAACTGCTCAAAATTTTCCTCCAAATAGCGGAAAAACGAGACAACGTCCACATGCGTGGCCACGTCGAATTGCCGGAGGTGGAGCCGGTCTTTGTATTGTTTGTTGGCGTCCTGAAATTTTTCCGCGGCGGTGGTGTTGGAACGGTACGTGGCGATGACCTGCGCACCGGCGGCGAGAAACGCCTCGGCCACGCCGCGGCCGATCCCGCGCGTGCCGCCGGTCACCACCACGGTCTGATCTGTAAAATCGAAATTCATGGTCTATGGATTGGAGAGGAGAAGGAAAGGTACAAAAACAATATAAACCGTTGGGCGGATGTTCCGTTCCCGCGGATCAGACGCCGGCGGTCTCCAGTTCCTGGGGAGTTTGGCGCACCGCGTGTAAAAACTTATCCACTTCGTTGGCGACGATGATCCCGTAATTGGCCGCGCCCAGCCAGCCGGACATAATGATCCCCACCGAACCGGCATGGAACAGCCCTGCAATCTGCTTGGGCAGGTTTTTGCTGATCATGAGCCCTTCAAACTTGGTTCCGAACGACACACCGCTCGGATGCGTGGTGTAACGCTTGAACGTGACCGGGGTGGAGGCTTCCAGGTGACCTATTTTTTGGCGTATATCGGGAACGTATTTTTCCAAAGCGACCAGCGTCCGCTCGATCAAATGTTTCTTTTTCTTCTCATATTCCTGCCGGGTCAAATACGCCCAGTCCTTGAACCGCGCGTTGGTCGATGACACGATGGAGTACATGTTCAAACCCGGCCGGGTTTCCGGATAATAAAAACTGAACGTCCGGCTGGTGGTTTCCGGCTCCAGGAGAGACTCCGAACTGAATTCCTTTTCCTGGGAGGTGAACAGCAAGTCGCCGACATTATCGATCTTCTCTCCCCTTCTGAGCCCGATATACACTTGGCAACTGCTGTCGCTCAACCGGACTTTTTGGACTTCTGCGAGAAACTCCGGCGTGAAATGTTCGTCCCCGGTCAATTTGTGAATCGTGCTCAACAGGTTCGAATTGGATAAAACGGTTTTGGCGGGAATCATCCGGCCTTGTACCTCCACGCCGCGCACGGTTTTATCGGCATCCACCACGACGCGGTTGACCATGCAATGGGTGCGGATATCCACTCCGTTTTTCAGCAATTCCTTTTTCATCTTCTTGATGAGTTCGTTGGTGCCGCCTTTGAAGGTGTACACACCCTTGCCCATGAAATTGGAAAACACGATGCCGTAGGTGATCGCCGGGTCGTCCAGGGTGGAGCCGTTGGCGTAGGTGATCGGTTCCATCAGCATGCGGTGGACATCGGTCCGGCCCGGAAAAAACTTCTCGAACAATTCACGGGTGGTCATCGACAGGTCGTCGTAAAAATTCATCGCCCGCACGGTTTTGAAAAACTCGTCGATGGTTTCCTTGACGATCCCGAACTGTTCGCGCATCACGCGGGTGAAGTCGTTTTTATCGAAATTGGTCCAGAAGGAGAATTGCGGGTTGTCGAAACGGATGTTCTTGAGGCGGACGATGGAGTCGGCAATTTCCTGGGTCCAGTACTTGCGGCAGGTCTTGATCATGCCGGTGGGGAAGCCGTGCAGGGAAATATCCAGAATATGGCCGCCCTTGCGTTTGAACCAGGTGGCCAGTCCGCCCAGATTGTAATGATGCTCCAGAATGAGGACCTTGTGCCCCAGCTTGGCCAGTTTGTTGGCGGCGGTCAGGCCCGCCAGCCCGCTCCCGATAATGATCGTATCGTATGCCGATTTGATACCTTTCAGCCAGTCTTTAGCCATCAAATTCTCCCATATTCGGATTTGAGGTCCTCCTGCAGGACATGCAGGTTCGCCATGGAAATTCCGCTCAGTGACGCCCCAATGATACCCAAAAATCCCTGATCTGTCCCACAAATAAATAGGTTTTTTACGGGCGTCCGCCCACTTTTTATTTTCCTGGGGGAACCGTAGACGGCACCGTTGAGGTGGCCCGTATACTTGAAAATGGTCTTGGGTGTGAACGAATCAACATATATAACATGATCGCGGAAATCGGGGAAATATGTCAACAACGCATTCACCCCCCGGTCCCGGTATTCCCGCTTGGCGGCGCGGTAATCGGAGCGCGCCAGGGCGTCCCACAGGCCGAAATTGGCCTGGTTGGTGATGCGGATCATGCCCTCGGACGCGGGTTCCGGGTACTGGAAATTGTTGGGACAGCACAACACACCGCTGGTGACGTCGGTCAGCCCCTCCGGTACCCGGTACCGGAAACGCGGCTCAGTGCTGTAAAACACGATACTGGAGTCATAGCCCACCTCCTTCGGCATACGGTCCATCACGAACAACGACTCCATGAACGACATGCGACCGATTTCCAGGCCGGATTCCTCCACCACCCGGGGCTGGCACAGGCGCAGGGTCTCGACATATCCGGCGGAGGAGATCACTTTGTCCGCCGTCAGCGTTTCGCCGTTTTCCAGATGAACCGAACGCAGGATGCCGTGGGTGTGCTCGAGGGCTTCCACCCCGGTGCCCATGCGTAGTTCCCCGCCGAGAGTGCGGTACTTTTCGACCAGCAGATTCAGGATATAGGGCATGCCGCCCACCGGTTTGGCGAAGCCCTCCATAAAGATGCTCTTGAACATGATCACGAACTGGTAGAAATCCATGTCCCCCTCCGACGCGCTGCCGTAAAACATGAGCGGGCAGTACAGCATGTCGATCAGCACCGGATCGGACAGGCAACTCTCCACTACCCGGCGCGAGGGAATACGTTGATGGTCGTTGAGGTCGAGCTCGTTGAATTCGCGGATGCGGGCGAGCAGTTTCTGAAATCCGTCCGCCTGGGAAGGAAACTGCTCCGCCACCTCCTGCTCGAACAGCCCGAACTCGTTGCTGAACCTGAGCGCCTTTTCGGGGAAGCGGATCCCGGAGACCTCCTGCGGGCACAAGCGGAACTCGTCATGCTTGAACCGCAACTGCTTGAGAAGCTTGCCCAACGGAGAGCTGCGTACACCCTTCGGCGTGTAATTGGTCATCGCGTGCAGGCCGACGTCGAACGTCCGGTGCTTGCGGATATAAAACGAATTGAGGCCGCCGACTTCGACGTGCTTCTCGACGATCAGCACCTTTTTGTCGAATAGCGCCAGGCGAATGCCCGCAGCCAGTCCGGACAGACCGGAGCCTATGATAATAACGTCATAGTTCATGGGCCAGATTGTACTGGAGGCTGGGGATCAAGTAAACCGCCGGGGCGGTAGGGGTCGGTATCGAAAGAGGAAGGCCGGGAATCTCCCGGAACGGCGTCAACTGACCAGTTCGTGGTCCTTCAGGCGCGGAAACAGGTATTTGACACAACTCGTCATCGACACCAGTTCCTGGTATTCCTGTTCCGGCACCTCCAGGTTGAAGCGTTTGCGCAATTCCATCACGATGTCGAGGAAATCCATCGAGTCCAGATCGAACTGTTCCCGCAGGTTTTCATCGTCGTTAATGGAGCCTAAGTCTTCGTCCGGAGCAATGTCGGAGATGATATTGAGGATGGCTTGTCGTACTTGTTCCCGGGTCATTCAGCGCGTTCTCCTAAAACCTGATGGTAGGGTAAAACTACCTGAATTTCAATACTATTTTTGATATTTGCGGACGATCAAAACGGAGTTTATGCCGAACATTCCGAATGAATTGTTCATGATAATATTCACTTCATCCAGCCGCTCCGGAGTGTTCGCCACCAAGTGGTTGAGCCGGCATTCCGGGTCGATCTCGTCGAGGTTGATGGTCGGGTGGACATAGCCGTCCTCAAAAGCGGGCAGGTTGCCGGTCAGCTCCAGAGCGCCCGCCGCTCCCATGGTGTGCCCGATATAACTCTTTGTGTTATTGATCCTTGTCCGGCCCTCCATACCGAACACCTTGCGCACCGCCGTGCATTCCTGGATGTCGCCCACCTGAGTCGCGGTGGCGTGAGTGTTGAGGATGTCGATATCCTCCGGCTGGAGGCCGGCCCGGTCCAGCGCCAGGCGCATGCACTCGGCCTGGCGGTTGGGCTCCGGCAGGATATAGTCGTAAGCATCTGAATTACTTGCGTGTCCGAAGATCTCCCCGTAGATTTTGGCACCCCGCGCCTCGGCTTCGGGCAGACGCTCCAGGGTATAGATGCACCCGCCTTCCGAACAGACGATGCCGTTACGGTTTTTGTCGAACGGGCGGCTGGCTTTGGCCGGGTCCTCGTGCTCCGCCAGTGCACCCTCGCTTTTGAAGCTGGCGAAAATGCCGAAGGTGTGAATGCTTTCCGAAACGCCCCCGACCAGCGCCCGGTCGACCTCGTTCAGCCGCAGCATCTGGGACCCCTGGATGATGCCCAGGTTGCCCGCCGCGCAGGCCGCGCCGATGGAGTAATGCGGCCCGGTGATGCCCATGTTGAGCGTCACCTCGCCCGCCGGATTGTTGGCCACCGTCCGCGGGTTGTGGTGGTGCGACCAGTACTTGATGTCGTAGCCGTACTGACTGATGGCGTGGACTTCGTTTTCAGTTTCGACGTTGCCGTGCTCGGTGGTGCCGAGGTAGACGCCGATGCGCGACTTGTCAACCGTATCGAAGGCGATGCCGGAATCCGCCACCGCCTCCTGCGCGCAGTAGATGGCGATCGATCCCGCCCGGGTGCCGCGGCGCAGGCTCTTCTTCTTCTGATACTTGAGCTCGTCGAAATCGCACACCCCGGCCAGCACCTCGCCCATGTAGCGCGTCTCGAAATGGGTGACGCCGGACTTGCCCGCCAACAGGTTCTCGCGAAACTCGGCCAGCGAGTTGCCGTTGGGGGCCGTCAGGCCGATGCCGGTAATGACAATACGGTCCTCACGCCGCATAAACAGGTTCCATTATAAATAAAAAGTGTCGGGGATGTATTGGACTCAAACCCGGGGCGGGTCAGCATTGAAAAACAAAGCGAAGCCCTTTATTGTAAACAGCTTAGGGATTTTAAGAAAGGATAAAATGTAGCATAAAAAAGATTATTTTAAAAGCAAATTCCAATATTCCGGCAAAGGGTAAGCGGGGGGAACCTATATTGATTAGTTTAAGTTTTTAGCAACTTTGCTTTCGGTTGGTTGAGCCTCTTCAATTTTAATCACCAATTCCGGTAAAGAATCTATAACGGCTTCTCCATCCATCAATAATTGAATCTTGATGGTCATTGTTCCCGCTTTTTTAAAAACCATTGGTACCACAATATCAAATACGACCGCCTTAGAAGGATCTAAATCAGCTGATTTAATCCTTCCATCAGCTATTCCCAACTGTTCCTGATCCAAAGCAAAAATGATTTGAAAGGCATCAAAACTGGGATCCCCTTTCTCAATCTTTAAAGTAGCATATAGACCTAATTGTTTATTTGTTGGCCATACAGAAGAGCCAGGGGCAGAATGAAAGACAATTCTATCTATATAAGCACCAACAATGGTTCGCTTATTGCCAACCTCTCTGCGAACATCATCGCATATTATAAAATCATAAACCTTCATATTGAAGCCGCCAATTCTATAAAGTTTACTTCTATTTCCTCTGTTTTATCACCAGCCGCCCAATCTCTAGAGTCCGTTTCTATTTCTCCAGTTTTAGTGGTTTCAGGTTGTACCATGGTGTAGCGAATTGGTTTCTTTTTATGCACTTCACCATAGAGTTTAGCCGCTTGAACAAGGAGTTCTTCATTAGAAAAATCCTTATCATATTTGTTGTCTGCAACTTTAATCAACCATGGATAGGTATAAAGCATTCTCATTAAGGCCATCCCAACCGCTGAAGTTCCTTTTGATTTCCACTGGGATAAAGTTCTTTGGGATAGTTCTAATGCTCGCTCAATATAGGCCATGGATAACTTTTGCGCCTCAAACTCCTTTATAATTTGCGCTATAGATGCTTTTTTAGCTGCTTCATATGCTATAAGAAATCTTTCATCATCTTCACCTGTGAAATCAAACTGTTCACCACACTTTTTGCAGACATCAACTACCTTTCGATAGGAAAAATGACATAAGGCCATTTTTTCTTCTTTAGCGTACTCTTTTCTTTCAAATTCATTTGATCCGCAAAAAGGACAAATTTGTTTTTTATCATTCATAATTCCCTCTCCTGATTTTCTTGCATAGGTCAAATCTAAATGCCTCTAACGTCTCTAATGTTCCTAAAGTAGCATTATAAAATATTACTCAAAGTCAGATTCATGAAAGGACTTAATTACCCATTCAGAAGTAAATGGGCTTTGGAAAAAAGCTAAATAACCGATCTTTTTTCCGGACCAAAAAACATAAGCATCTACTATTATTTCAATCTCTGGGTTAGGATTATTTAACCATTCGCCACTGCTTTCCTCTTCAATATC
>CAYPKH010000074.1:0-7582 GCA_964411245.1 uncultured Nitrospina sp. | reverse complement strand
ATCTCGTACACTTCCGCATAGCGTTCCCCCTTGGACACGGGGTTGTTGGGGTCGTTCTCCGCCGAAACCACGTGGATACAATTGACGGGACAATTGATGGAGCACAGACTGCACCCGATGCACCGTTCCAGCCCGTCCTCGTCCCGGGTCAAAAAATGACGGCCGCGAAAGCGCTCCGGCATGACCCGTTTCTGTTCCGGATAGCAGATGGTAACCGGCTTCGACAGCATATTTTTGAATGTGACGCCCAACCCGACCAGCAGGTGGTACGCACCTTTGATCACAGCTCGTATCATGGAATCAACCTCAGGCGGTTGTGGATAACACCTTGACCGCACTATAAAACATCATAATGACCAGGGATAACGGCAGGAGAATTTTCCACCCGAACGTCATCAACCGGTCATACCGGATGCGTGGAAACGTCGACCGCAACCAGATGAACACGCATAACAGTAAAAACACTTTGAACGCAAACACCAGAATGGGAATATCCAGCCCGATGTAGGAATGCCATCCGCCCAGGAACAGAATTGTCACCAAAGCGCTCATGGTAATCATGTTGATATATTCGCCCATGAAGAACATGGCGAATTTCATACCCGAATACTCCGTAAAAAACCCAGCCACCAGTTCCTGCTCCGCTTCCGGCAAATCGAACGGCGCCCGGTTGGTTTCCGCCACTCCGGCAATAAAAAATAATACGAACGCCGGAAACAGGGGAATCGCATTAGGCCAATCACTTTGGCTTTTCACGATATCATACAGATTGAGCGACCCGCTCATGATCACCACGGTCAAGGCAGTCAGGCCAAGCGTCAATTCATAGCTGATCATCTGCGCCGAGGAGCGCAGGCCGCCCATCAGCGAATATTTGTTGTTCGACGAAAACCCGGCGATGACGATCCCGTAAATGCCCATCGACGAGATGGCGAAGACGAACAGGATACCGATATTCAGGTTCGCCCCCCACAGGCCGACCGTCTCCCCGCCCACTTCAAACGGTTCGCCGAACGGGATGGCGGCAAACGTGACAATCGCCGCGAACACCACAATCGCCGGAGCCAGATAAAATAAAAATTTATCCGCCGAACTCTGGACGATGTTTTCCTTGAACAGGAGTTTAATCGTGTCGGCAAACGGTTGCACCAACCCGAACGGCCCGACCCGGTTGGGTCCGAGGCGTACCTGGAACCGCCCCATCAGCCGCCGCTCCAGCCAGACCAGCAACGGCACCATAGTCAGCAACCCCACCGCGATGATCACCGCCTTCACCGCGCCGATGATCAGCCACCAGTACGGGTCCAGAAAATTAAGAATATCGTCGATCAATACAACCCCTTTTGAACCGTCACACTATTTTCGAATCATCACCCGGCTCAAGGCTTTCCCCGCCTCGGCCAGGGACATCACGCCCTGCTCGTCAGAAACCTTCGGAAGCACCACGCCCCCCGGGTTGCACCGGTTGGACACGCGGACTTCGGCCTTCACTTCATGACCGTTGCCGGTGACCCGCACCTCGTCCCCTTCCTGCACGCCCAATGCGTCGGCATCGGTTTCATGCAGATGCACGGTGGACGGCTGGAACTGATGCGCCAGCGGGGATTCGGCATCCAGTATCTTGTCGTGACTGAACAGCACGTTGGCCACGCGCAGGACCAAACCGTCACCCGAGCCATTGGCCTCGGCCACGGAAGCTCCATTCATTGGCGGAAAACCCTCGCGGTTCCTGCCTTCTTTGCGGATGCTCGAGCGTTTGATGCCCTGATAGCCATTCACCTTTTCGGCGATCTCCGCGGTCACCGCATGCACGTCCCTGGGTGCGGTCTCCTGTCCCAACTCTTTCGCGATCATGGAAATGATTTTCCAGTCGCCGGGATTGTCGGTCGTCAATCCCTTGGTGCGCAACTGCACCCGCCCGCCGATGTTGGTGGTGGTGCCTTCATCAAAACCGGGTCCGTTGGACGGCAGAATGACGTGTGCGAGCTTGGCGCTTTCGGTTTCCATCATATCGTGCACCACCAGCAGGTCGAGTTTCTTGAGCGCTTCGCCCACCTCATGGCCGCTGGGGAAATCCACCACCGGGTTGCACCGGTACACCACCAGCGCTTTCAGCTCACCCGACTTGGCTTTTTCAATCATCTCCAACGCCGACAGTCCCTTCTCCAAAGGCGCAGTGTCGCCCCATTTGGATTTGATCGCATCGCCGTCGGTTAACGCGATGCCGCCGGGATAGCAATCCGGAAGCACCCCCATATCCATCGCCCCGACCGCGTTGGTGACGGGAGCGGCGGGCATGGCGCCAACCGTTTTATCGGGAAAAGCACCTGCGGTGGCGAGACATTGCTTCAACGTATGAATCGAACCCCCCGTCAGCGCGGCGGGATTATAGATGATGCAGACCTTGCCCGCACCTTTGATCTTCTCCGCAAAGGCTTTCAATTGATCCCCCGGAATACCGGCGGTCTGTTCCAAATCCGATGCCGGAGTCTGGCCCTGCAACTCCGCGTTCAGTCCGGCCAGCACGGCTCCATCCGACCCGATGTTATAGCGGAGCGACAGGGTCGCGTATTTGTCCATCAACGTCTGCTGATCGTTGAGCACGATCATTTCGACTCCCTTCTGGGTCACGGCTTTTTTGAGCCTGAGATCGAGAATCGGCAACTCTTCCGTCGGGTCGCTGGCGATCAATACCACCAGGTCGGAGGTTTCCACGTCCAGCAGATCAAAATGTGCCACCGGCAGACCTGGCGTGTCGGTATAGGTTTTATGGTCGATGTTGTTGGTGCCGAGGTTCAGGCGGAACAGTTTCTGGTACAGGTATAAATCTTCGTTCAACCCGTAACCGGAGCCGATGAACCCGACGCTGTTGGGTCCGTGATCCTCCACGATTTTCTTAAGAGACGCCGCCACGTCCGCACAGGCTTCCTGAATCCCAACAGCCTGCCCCTGCTTGCGGGGTTGCTGAATCCGGTTTTTGCTCTTGGTGAAATCGTATCCCCAGCGCGCCTTGTCGCAGATCCAACTGTCGTCCACTAGATCGTTGGGCCGGGTGGTGATGCGTTTCATTTCATTGAGGCGCGCGCCGAAAGTCATGTTGCAGTTGCAGGCACAATGGCCGCACAGGGTGCTGGCGTTGGTGAGGTCCCACGACCGCGCGGTGAATCGGAAATCGGTGTTGGTGAGCGCGCCGACGGGACAGAGGTCGATGACATTGCCGGAGAAACGCGTGTCGTACGGTTGATCGTTGAAGGTGGCCACGCGGTTCTGGAATCCCCGGTTGAGCATGACCAGCGCCTGGTCCTTCTCGATGATGTCGCTGTAGCGCGTACACCGCTGGCAGGCGATGCACCGTTCGCGGTCGATGGTGATTACCGGGCTGAGGGGTGTCGCCTTGTCGCGGGGAAAGCGGTTGTATTCCATGCGCGTGTCCGGCGGGCCGAACCTGAACGTGTGGTCCTGGAGCGGACACTCGCCGCCCTTGTCGCACACCGGGCAGTCGAGCGGATGGTTGAGCAGAGTGAACTCCAGCATGCCCTGTTGCGCTTTTTCCACTTTTTCCGTGTTGGTTTTGACCACCATGCCCTCGCCGACCGCGAGCGTGCAGGCGGTGGTCAGCTTCGGCATTTTTTCCACCTCCACCAGGCACATGCGGCAACAGCCGAAGGGACCGAGCTTTTCGTGGTAGCAGAAGACGGGAATTTCGATATCCACCGTTTGGGCGGCGTCCACCACCATCATTCCTTTGGGAGCAGTCACGGACTTGCCGTCAATGGTCAATATGACGGTATCGGTTTGAGTTGCGGTATTCATCTAGGTTGTTCCCACCGGTTGACCGGTTTTCAAGGACCCCAGCAGTTCCTCATAATCCTCACGGAAGTACTCGATACTGCTGACCACCGGTGCGACGGCGGCGTCGCCCAATGGACAAAAACATTTGAATTCCATGTTGTCGCAGATATCGATCAACAGGTCCAGCTGTTCGGGTTTCCCCACCTTGTTTTGAATTTCGGACAAAATCTGGTACATCCAGCGCGTGCCTTCCCGGCAGGGCGTGCATTTGCCGCAGGATTCGTGCATGTAAAAGCTGGTGATCCGCAGGGTTTCGGAAACCACGTTGGTGGTGTCATCCATCACGATGAGCGCGCCGGAGCCCAGCATCGAGCCGGCCGCCTGCAGGGATTCGTAATCGTACGGCACGTCCGCCTTGGACGCAGGCAAAATGGGCACCGAGGACCCGCCGGGGATGAACGCTTTCAGCTTGTTGCCGTCGCGGATGCCGCCGGCATATTTTTCGATCAGGTCGATGATTGGCGTCCCCAGCGGAATTTCGTAGTTCCCCGGTTTTTTGACGTGACCCGACACGCTGACCAATTTCGTGCCTTTGCTTTTTTCGGTGCCGATGGCGGCGTAGGCCTCGGCGCCGTTTCTGACGATAAAGGGCAGAACGCACAGGGTTTCGACGTTGTTGACGATAGTCGGCTGGCCGTACAATCCTTTGACGGCCGGGAACGGCGGTTTCAGACGCGGTTCGCCCCGTTCCCCCTCCAACGACGACAACATGGCCGATTCCTCGCCGCAGATGTATGCGCCTGCGCCCATGTGGTTGTGAATGTCGAGATTGAACCCGGACCCCATAATATTTTTGCCGAGATAGCCTCTTTCGTAAGCCTCCTCGAGGGCCTTTTCCATAACGAATTCGTATTCCCAGAACTCGCCGCGCATGTAGTTGTAACCCGTCTCGATCCGGCAGGCGTAGGAGCACAGGATCATCCCTTCGATCAGGAGATGCGGATTCTTCATCAACAGTTCGCGGTCCTTGCAGGTGCCGGGTTCCGATTCGTCGGCGTTGCAGGCGAGGTAACGCGGAAACACGTCCTTGGCGAGGAAGCTCCATTTGAGCCCGGTGGGAAACCCCGCGCCGCCGCGGCCGCGCAGCCCGGAGGCCTTGACCATTTCGATGATCTCGTCCGGCGCCATCGCGAACGCCTTCTTGAGGGCCTGGTATCCCTCGAGCGTTTTCTCGTACACGTCGATGGAGGTGAGTCCCGGGGTATCGATGTCTTTGAACAGAATTTGCGTCATAATATTTTACGGGCAGGACGCCAGGACCTGGTCCACCTTGTCCGGCGTCAGGTTCACGTGATATTTGTTGTTGACCTGCATCACCGGCGCCTCGCAACACGCCGCCAGGCATTCTTCCTTCAGCAGGGTGAATTTCTTGTCCGGGGTGGTTTCGCCTTCCTTGATCCCCAGTTTCTTCTCGGTGTATTCCAGCAGGTTGTCGCACCCATTGAGGTGGCAACTGATGTTGATGCAGAACTTGACGACGTACTTGCCGACCGGTTTGGTGTAGTACATCGTATAAAAACTGCAGACCGACTCGACATACGCCGGAGACACGTCGAGACGCTTCCCGATCTCAATCATCGCCTCGGGGGTGACGTAACCCTCCTGGTCCTGCGCCAGCGTCAACAGCGGCAGGATGGCCGAGAGTTTGCGGTCCTCGGGATACTTGGCGAGGATTTTTTTTATCCGGGCTTCGGAGGCTTCGGTGAAGACAAACATCAGCGGTCCACCTCCCCCATGACGATATCCACGCTTCCAATGATAGCGACCACATCGGCGATGAACGCGCCTTCCATTGTTTTGCACATGCCGGGAATGCCCATGAACGACGGCGCACGCATTTTCATCCGGTAGGGCGTGTTGGAGCCGTCGGAAACAATGTGGAAACCGACCTCCCCGCGCGCGCCTTCTGTAGGCACGTAGGCTTCTCCTTTGGGTACTTTCACGCCGTCGGACACCAGTTTGAAATGATGGATCAAGGCTTCCATGCTGGTGTGCAGCGTATCGCGCGGCGGCAGGGAAATTTTGTTGTCTTCGATCTTGTAGGGCCCGTCCGGCAGATGGTCGACCGCCTGCTTGATGATTTCGCGGCTCTGCCGCATCTCTTCCACCCGCACCAGATAACGGTCGTAGATGTCGCCGTGATTCTGGGTGGGCACGTCAAACTTGAAATCGTCGTACCGCGAGTACGGCTTTTTTTTGCGCCAGTCCCAATCGAGCCCGGAGGCGCGCAAGATCGGACCGCTCATGCTCCACAAAATCGCTTCCTCCTTGGTCAGGGTGCCGATGCCGCGGGTGCGGTCGCGCCAGATCGGGTTGTTGGTGAGCAGGCTTTCGTATTCATCCACCTTGGCGGGGAAATAGTCGACGAACTTACGGACCCCGTCGAGCCATTCCGGAGTGGCATCCTGCGCCACGCCGCCGATACGGATGTAACTGGTCATCATCCGCACGCCGGAGATCATTTCGTTGAGGTCGAGGACCATCTCCCGCTCGCGCCAGGCGTAGAGGAACACGGTCATCGCGCCGATATCGAGAGCGTGCGTTCCCAGCCACACCAGGTGACTGCCGATGCGCCCCAGCTCGCACATGATGACGCGCAGGTAATCGGCGCGCGCAGGCAGTTCCTTGACGCCCAGCAGTTTTTCGGTGGTCAGGCAGAACGCGAGATTGTTCTGTGGCGGGCTGAGATAATCGAGCCGGTCGGTCATCGGAATGCAATGCACGTAGCGCTTGTTCTCGGCGTTCTTTTCGATGCCGGTGTGGAGAAAGCCGATATCCGGTTCGGCGGATATCACAATCTCGCCGTCCATCTCCAAGATCACCCGGAATACCCCGTGGGTGCTGGGATGCTGCGGACCCATGTTGAGGGTCATCGTATCTTTATCGCGCTCGAGTAAGCCCTGTTCGGTTACGCCCATGGATCGGCTTTCACGTCTTCTGGAGTTTTAATGAGTTCGCTTTTGTGGTCCGGGTTGTGGGAAAAGGCGATTTCTTCCACGGTCAACGGATAATCCTTGAGCAGGGGATGCCCCTCCCAATCCTCCGGCATGAGCAAGCGTTTCATGTTGGGATGGCCCATCACGATGATTCCGAACATGTCGTACAATTCCCGCTCCGGGAAATCGGCGCCACGCCACAGATGATACACCGAGGGCAGGGTCGGTTTCTCCTCCGGCAGTCCCACGTGAACCTGGATCTGGTGGCCTTTGGACATGGAATACAATTCATACACCACGTCGAACCGGAACTCGCGATCCGGGTCCATTTCCAGATAATCGACGCCGGTGATTTGCGACAGGTAATCGAAATCGTAATCCTTGTTCTGCTTCAGGTTGGCCATCAACTTGAGGAACTGTTCCACGGCGACATGCACCACCAGATCGCCGTGTTCCGTGACCTCCGAACGTTTGATGGCGGATTCGAAGATGGCGTCAATCTGTTCGCGGATTTCCTGGGGGGTCATGCCACCCTCTGGCGGGCCTTGTCGCTCCCCGCCTCCTTCAGAATTTTTTCCTGAAGCTTGATCACTCCGTAAAGGAGGGCTTCCGGACCGGGAGGACAACCGGGGACGTACACATCGACCGGCACCACGCGGTCAACCCCCTGCACGATGGCGTAGTTGTTGAAGATACCGCCGCAGGACGAGCAGGCGCCCATGGCGATGACCCATTTCGGTTCGGGCATCTGATTGTAGATGCGTTTCAGCACCGGCGCCATTTTCTGGGAGACC
>CAYPKH010000073.1:0-7622 GCA_964411245.1 uncultured Nitrospina sp. | reverse complement strand
CCACAATTCCTTACGGCCTTTCTGGGTTTTACTGGAATAGGCCACCAGTTCCTTGTCCGCGCCGTCCAGAAACGCCGCTTGAATCTGCTTGAGTTGTTTGCTCTGTTCCGCCTGGGACAGTTTATCGGTTTTCGTGGCCACCAGTATGGTGTCCACCCGGTATTGCTCCAGCCATTTCTGCATGTGCAAATCCAGATCGGTCGGCTTTCTCCGGATGTCGATGATCAGCACCACCGCGCGCAGATTGTCCCGTTTCAACAGATACGGCTCCACCAGGCCCTGCCATTTTTTCCGGACCGATTTGGGAACCTTGGCGAACCCGTACCCGGGGAGATCGGCGAACACCAGTTCATGGTTCACGTCGAAAAAATTGATCATCTGGGTTTTTCCGGGAGTACCGCTAATCTTGACCAGTTTTTTACGGTTGAGCAGGGAATTGATGAGCGACGACTTGCCGACGTTGGAGCGTCCGACGAACGCGAACTCCGGCAGAGACGCGCGGGGGTACTGCTCCGCCGAGACCGCGCTGATCATGAATTCGGCGGAAACGATCTTCATGGCCTGAACCGGTTGATCACCAGCCCGGAAAGCAGTTTCGGGTAAAAGTAAGTGGCCTTCTGTGGCAGGCGGACGCCCTTTTCGGCCAACTCGCGAACCTGGTCCATGCGCGTGGCGTTCATGAAGATCACCAGGTCGAACGTGCCTGCATCCACGTGGGTCATCGCTTCCGCGGTGCGGACGTTGTAGGTGATGTACTGCTGGTGCTCCGGGTTGCGCGTATCGATCCCCAACAGTTCCCGTAATACCAGGGTATGCAACTGGTACACATCCAGAACCTTCAGCTCGTTGGCGTCATCTCCCATAAAAGGAACCACATTGTTAATATCTCTGAGTTTCATAAGCAGGGCCTCGCCCTGGCCCAGGTACGCGCAGAAAGCGATTCCGTCTTTGCCGGCTTTTTCGAGCCGGGCGGTGAGTTGATCGGCGGATTGTCCTTTGGGCAGGGGTTCCACCTCGAAATAAGGTTGCAGTTGCTGGATGCAATGGTCGCGCGTAAAAGGTTTCGGGCACTTCAATTGCCGGTGGGTCGGGTAAATCGCCAGCGACTGCGCGTCCAGGTTGGTGAGAAACATCATGACATGCGCCGAGTCGGGGACCTCCGCGCCGTGTTCCTTGTGATAGGCCAGCGAGGTTTCGTAACGGTGATGACCGTCCGCGATGTACACTTTCTTGTCTTTAAAACTTTCCGATAAAAATCGCAGGGTGTCCGGATCGCTCACCCGCCACATGCGGTGGATGACCGAGTCCTCGTCGATTTCCGTCAGCGGCGGCTGTTGGATGATTTTCGCGAGTGTGCCGTCGATGGCTCCCTCCGGATCCGAAAACAGACTGAACACCGGGCTGAAGTTGGCCCGGCAGGCGCGGATCAATTGCGCGCGGTCCTTCTTCGCCTTGGCGAGAGTGAACTCGTGCGGGCAGATGTTGCCTTCGCTGAAATCCTCCAGTTTCACCCGCGCAAAAAATCCGATGCGGTTGTGGGTCTTCCCGTTGAAGGTGTATTCCTGGCTGTAGACGTAAAACGACGGTTCCGCATCATCCTTCAAAATGCCTTGCGTCTGCCAATCCGCAAAATCTTTGGCCGACCGCGTGTAGCGGCTGTTAGCCTCGTTGTCGTCTTCATATTGCTTGCCGAGGATCAACCGCACCACGTTGTACGGATTGCGGGAGTACAACTCCTCCTGCATGTCCGGGCGGATGACATCATACGGCGGCGCGATCAACTCGGAGAGCGGGCCGGCGTGTTCTTCGTTATAACGCAGGCCGTTGAACGGTACAATGTCTACCATGATCGATTCCTATCGTTTTGAAATGTTCGGATGGATTGAAAATCAGGACACCTGCGGAACGGGAGGTTGCCGGGGTGCGGACGCGGGGCGTTCCTGAAAATCATCGGGGGGTCACTATACTATCTTTGGGGCCGGTTGACAATCCGGGTTTACAGCGCTTCGCACTGGCATAATTCGCGGATGTAACTGACCAGGGAATGAATGGTGTCCTTGTCCAGCGTGTATTCCCAGCTGGGCATGCAGGGTGCCCGCCCCACCGCCAGCCCGCCTTTCTGAATGGCGGTGAACAGATGTTCGTCGCTCCGGGTTTCCAGATAGTCCGCCTTGGTGTGGTCGCGCGGCGGAACCGTCAGATAGGGCGCGTTGATGCCGTTGCCGTGCCCCTCGGTGCCGTGGCATTGCGCGCAATAAAACCGATAGGTCTGGCGGATTTGTGCGGTGACCGGATGCGGGCGGGCTGCCGCCGGTGCTGTGGAAGCGGAATCCGCGGGCGACGCGGCGGGTCTTTCTTCGGCCGGGTCCGGGCCGCACCCGGCGGGCAGAGCCCACAGAATCATTCCCGCAATTATAAAGAAGGCACGGTTCATTGGCCTGGATCGTTCTTTTTATGGGACATAATGTACTGGGTCAGCATTTTAAGAGTGTCCTCGTCAAAACGGTACACCGGCATTCTCCCCTGCGCGGTAAAGGCCTTCGGGTTTTTCAGCCATTGATACACCCACTCCGGCCGCAGTCGGCTTCCCGCGTCGAGCAGCGAAGGACCCGATACCCCGCCCCGCGGCTGGCGGGCCAGGTTGTAACTCTGGTGGCAGGCGATGCAACTGTAGTCCCGCTCGAACAGAATTTTCACCCGAACGCGGTTGCTTTTGGAAAGAGCCGGCAGATTCAACGGCGGAGTCTCTTTCAGCGTTTTCAGGGATATCAGATAATCCGTCATCTGTCGCGCTTCCTCGGGATTCAAAGCGGGATGCGGTCCGGTGCGCCGTTGTCCTTTTAAAAAGCCCGGATCCCTCGTATGCCCGGCCAGCCGGATCGCCTCCGGATGTTGTAAAAAATTCTCCAGCCATTTCTTCCGGAACTTGTCGCCGGCGAAAAATAAATCCGGTCCGTTCCGTTCCTTCTCCGCGGGGCCCTTGGCAAACCGGTGGCAGGTGTCGCACAGTTTTTCCTTCACCAGTGCGGGGGCGGCGACAGCCCCGGCAGACCCGGTGACGGCGATCACCCAAAACGCCCCGGTCAGCAAAAAATGTCTAGGGATGTTCATTGTCCAATACTCCCTTTTCCGGAAGTGGCGGAGGCTTTTGCGCGGGGGTGCCGGGGATCAGGTCGATAAAAAAATTGGGAACCGCATTGTCCCGATCCAGCGGAGGCGGTGCCGGAAAGATTGTGGGCTCCTCCTGGGGTGCGGGAGCGGGCGGTTCCACAACCGCCGCTTCGACGTCCGGCGCCGGTTCGGGTTTTTGAGTTTCGAAAAATCGATGCTGGTCCAGATCGTAATAGAGGAGCGTTTCTTCTTCTGTCGGCGCGCCGAACTGTTCTTCGTTCACCTTATGTTTTAAATCGTACGGAAAATCGTCCCGAATCAACAGCCGTGAGAGGCCGCTCCGTCTCAGGTCCAGATAACGGTAAGCGCGGTACCGGTCCGACTTCCTGAGCAGGGCATTGATCTCCTTGGATTTCATGAACCGCAGTTTTCCTTTGGGCATGGGATTCTGAAGATTCCAACCGTTGCGCGACACCATCTGTTTGATCTGAAATTGCGGCAGGACACGGTTGAACTGCTTCAAGGCATTCAAAAACGGTTTTCCATCCTCCACCTGCTTTAATGCCGGATCGCCGAGGCCCGCCGCCAGGGGGCTGGCGTGACAGCTTTCGCAGGGGCGGGTGGTGGACCGGATGGTGTGCGGAGTATGCGGGGTCATCACCCACCCGGGCCGTCCGCGCAGGGTTATGGGGACCCGGGCTCTCTGGATCTGCCGGCCGTTCGTACTGGAAAGGGTGGTCACGAAATACTGATAACGCGGTTTCATGATCGTGTAACGGTTGCGCTTGTTTTTTCCCAGGATCATGCTGCTCCAGCCCGTTTCGGTAAAGACATGGCTCCAGACGCCTTTCACCCAGCTTCCCTTGGGCCCTTTGGCGGTGGGGATGGCCGAGTTCCAGTTCAGCATTCCCTCGAGGGGGGTGCGCGTGGCCAATCCCCACAGCTGTTGTTGCAGGGTGGGATCGGCAAGGGCCCAGTCCTGCCATTGCGGCTTGTTGACGGCCTCTTCCCGAATGACGTGCATGCCCCATTCGCTGGCCGACCAGCGGGCGTGACAGGCGGAACATTCGGTGTTTTTCATGTGGCCCAGAATCTGATGCGCGTACGGGCGCCGTTTCATGTTATGCAACAGCGGAATCTCATGTTCCTTGCCGGTGACTTTGGAATACAGCACCCACTTGTCATCGACCTGCAAAATATGCGGCATGGGGCGGCCCTGGGCGCCGACCATGACCGTATCCCCCATTTTGATTTTGGTCATCAGGTTGGGATTGAGCTGATTTTTCTTGATCAACTCTTCCGCCCGCGGATCGATTTGGACCAGCAGGAAGCCTTCCGGAGCCCGGCTGTTGGTGCCGTGGCAGGTTTCGCAACGCACCCGGACCGCGTCGTGCATCGTCTTGTTCTGATGTGAATCCGCTTTGACCTCCTCCGCCCCATGGCAGTCGATGCAATGCATGCCCTTTTCGCGATGGATGTCGGGCAGGAGAAACTCGTGGTCGCGGCCATACAGAACGGGCTGGTCCTCTTCCACTTGAGCCTGGGCGGTTTTGGGGCGGGCGGCTTTGCCGAACAGGCCTTCGAATTCGTTGCCGACGCCGTTGTTGTTGTGGCAATGCTCGCATTGCACGCTGGGAATCGCCACGGTGAATTTATGAAGGAGCGGATAACCCCGGCGGTTGTTCAGCGAATTGACGGCGACGCTCCGGTTGAACCGGTTGCGCAAATATTTCGGATCCCTTCGTTGAACTTCCTGAATGGCGCGGTCGCGGCTGAGGGAGGTGCCCTCGTTGGTGTACACCATGTGGCAGGAGGCGCAACCGGTTCCGCGGTAATCCCCCGCGCGGTGAGGCGAGGCCGACTGCACATGGCAGCGCAGGCATTTTTTCTGCAGAAAATCGTCCACCGGTTTGCCGCCGCTCACATACTGCCAGGGCTCTGCAGGCGGTGGCTCCTCGCCTTTTTTTCTTTTCTTCCTTTTTTTCATTTTGGGTTGCTTGAGCGGGCGTTCGCCCCAAGCCTCCCGCGTAATCTCAATGACCCCCCGTGCGGTGGTCATCAGCGAATTCTTCACCTTGCGGACCTGCTCTTCATGGCATTTGCCGCAATATTTTTGTGCGTATTTCAAGTCGGAAGGATTGGACACCATTCCCTTATGCGCCTGGGCCACGGTTTTCCCCCTCAGGTTTCCGCTGTGACATTTGATGCAGGAGAATTTATGGTTCTGGCTGATTTTCTCGATCCCGCGGTGACAGCGCAGGCATCCGCCTTCCTTGTTGACCAGTTCAATGCGGCCATAAACATCTTTGAGAACGAAATTGGAATTTTTGTAATAGCGGTCGATAAAACCCTGGGTGTCGCTGTAGGTGTTGAACCGCAGGCCGTCCACCGTCGTCCCCGGAGTCAGCGCCTGCCGGGCATCCGAGCCGTTCTTTTTGAGAAAAAAGAACGGGTCCCGGAAATCGGATGCATCGATGGTGGATTTCTCTTCCTGCGGCGGAATGTCCACCATCTCCTTTTCAAAGACGCCAGGCGTTGCTTCTTCGGAGACGCCGGGGGCTTGGTCTTCAAAAGGCGCGGTCCCGAAACCTTCCTGCGCCCTCAGTTGCGGGATAGCCCAGGCCAGCACGGCGCCGGCAAACAGAATACAGGCCGTTGGGGTGTATAAGCGGAAATTTATCATCGGCGTGTCAGCGTTTCCTTAAAATTTTGTCTCTCAGCCGGCGGTGTTTGATGTTGTTCGCAAACTGGTAACTTTTTTCCATATCCCGGTATATCCGATCGCGGTAACGGGAATGACAGGGAATGCAGTTGCCGACCTTGAGGATGCGCGTGATCTCTTCCTGGTTGAACGGCCGCGCGCCCGCTTGGCCGGCACCGGCGATGGCCTGTCCTTGTTGCGTCACTTTGGTCCGGGGACCGTATTTGGATTTATTCAGCACCCGGTTGGTGCGGACCAGGGGATTGAACTGATCGTACCGCCCGGACGCATGGCGCTTGATCCGCAGCTCCCCCTCGCCCAATCCCAGGGCTTGCGGCGACAGGTGACAGCTTTCACACGAGCGCACCTGTTTGCTCACCGAATGCGGTTGTGTGCCATAAACCAGGTTGGAACCCGAATAACCGGCGGCATTGGTGAACTCCCAGTAACGGTAGTCGCCCCGCGAGTCGCCGTGGCCGTCGATCACCGGAACCTTTTTGCCCTGCGGGTCCAGGACGGTCAACGTGTGCGGCGGCTGGGCCAGCATGGGAACGACTTTGCCGCGGGGACCGATCATCAATGCGGGTTCTTCATGCGTCATGGTGAATTGATATGGGTTCCAGGAGCCCGCCGGCTTCCCATCGTCGCCCTTTCCCGAAGTCAGCGTCATGTGGCATCCCTGGCAACGCGGCACCCATTGCGAATGACAGGCGGTGCAGGCCAGTTTGCCCTGGTGGCCGGGAATGTTGTGGCCCCAGCGTTGATCCTTGGCCAGCGGAATGGGACGCGCTTTGCCGGTGCGTTTGCTGTAGGCGATGAATTGTTTTCCTTTGGCTTTAACGTTGGTTAATTTCCGGTTCCGGGCCGAAACCGCCATGGCGTCGCCGACCTTGTTGGTGAACCCTTTGTAGTGGCGGCTCGACCGGACGGCGGGGTCCTGGGGATCCTGAATCTTCGATATCCGGGGATACGACTGGCTGTCGCCGTGGCAGGTTTCGCAACGGATTTCCACCGCCTGGAATTGCCGGGAATAGATGTTACCGTCGCCCATGATATCAGACTGCGTATGGCAGTCAATGCAATCCATCCCCCGTTCCAGATGAACGTCCATGCGGGGTTGGCCGCTTCCGGGAAACGGCAGTTTGCCCTGGCGGTCCCGGCGGGGAAAGGGAACGGAAAATTTTTCCGTAGTCATCTGCGATAAAAACGATTTGTGGCACTGCAGACACAGATTGCTCGAGGGCAGAACGGTTATGCGGTGGTACGCGGGGTGCCCGGTCTGGGTTTTATCGATCATCGGGTCGCGTCCCAGGTATTTTCCCTCCGGGTGGTAACTGAAATGACAGGCGGCGCATCCCTGCGAACGGAATTCCCCCGGCGGCGGCGGCGAGTCGATGTGGCATTGAAAGCAACGCTCGCGCAAAACATGGTCGCCGATGTGATTGGAAATTTTTTTACGCGGCGCTCCCTGCGGTGCGGTTTGGTGTTGCCGCCAGTGGTAGGGATTAAAATAAGGAAGCTCTTCCAATCGGTTGAGCGCCCCGGCCGACTCCGGGGTCACGCCGTCCGTGTCTTCGACCGAATAGATGCCATAGTGCGCCTCTTTCCCCGGTTGGCCGCCCCATTGATACCGCAGGCCGCTGATCATCCCCGCCAGGTTGCCCATCATGGATTTGCGGACGTGGTCGGCATGGTTGCGGCTTTCATCCGGGTGGCCGGAATGACATTGCGCTTTGCCGCCACTGAGGTGGACGACTTTCAGGGCCGACGGGTTGCGCTTGCCGGTTCCCGCCTCCGGATCGTAAAGGAG
>CAYPKH010000072.1:0-7663 GCA_964411245.1 uncultured Nitrospina sp. | reverse complement strand
CGGCCAGCGTGACGCTGGACCCAACTTGGCGTGGCTTTTGGGAGGTGCAGGAAAGGGCTTTCGCCCGCCGGGGTTTTAAAGTTATCCGCGGCGGTTCGCCGCCTCCCCCTTCTCCGAAGGGCGCCGGGGAGATTCTTCCTTTCTGTCCCCCTTCGACAGGCTCAGGGTGACAAAGGGTGGCCCGGCGAGCGTCATCCTGGCCCTAAATTTTCCACCGGCGGCTCGCCGGTCAAATTACTTTGACAGGGGCATTTTGGGAGTGATACTATGAAGCCAAAAGCAGGAAAGCGGCCTATTTTTAAACTCTTTAACCCGTTTTCGGGGCATAGATTAAGGATCATGAAGCCTAAGCAGGTCAAATTTTACATCGGCAGTGGTCTGATTGTTCTGGCCGTCGGTTATCTGATCACCACCGGCATCACCACCACCTCCAAGTTCTTCTTTACGGTGGACGAGTTGCAGGCCGCCGGGAGCCAGTACCAAGGAGCGGGACTCAAGGTGAAGGGCACCGTGGTCCACGGCTCCATCAGCCGGAACCCGGACAATCGTCTCCTGGTTTCCTTCCGGATCGAAGAGAATAAGGCGACCTTACCCGTTACCTATAAAGGGATTACCCCGGATATGTTTGAGGATGGCCGGGAAGTGGTGGTGGAAGGCACACTGGGCATGGACGGGGTTTTCCATGCCAATACGCTGATGACCAGCTGTCCTTCCAAATATGAAGCGGAAAAAGAAGCGGGCAAAACCCATCCGGGGAACATCCCCTACGGTAAGGACAAACCGCCCGCTCTGGAGTCACCTAAAATCCTGCCCGAAAAAACTACGATATAATTCCAACCCGAGCTTTCGAGAGGGACAGGGAGGTTTTCGCCGGCCGGCGGTTTCCTCCGTGCCGGGCGTAACAGAGACCATAGTTAATATATGAACGATATCGGTGAATTTGCATTACTGCTGGCTCTGGCGACGGCCCTCTATGGGGTCGTTTCGTATGTGATCGCCTTTCGGAGCAACCGGGTCGACGTGTATCTGAGCGCCGACAAGACGCCCATCATTGTCTGGGCCTGTGTCATGGTGGCCTCCATCGCGCTGTGGCGCGCCTTCCTGGCCAACGACTTCAGCCTTCAGTACGTGTGGGCCTATTCCAACATCGACCTCGATTTCTTCTACAAGTTTTCCTCGTTCTGGGGCGGGCAGAAGGGGTCGTTATTGTTTTGGACCCTGATCCTCACCACCTACATGATGGTGGTCCACGTCCAGAACCGGAAACAGAACCTCCGGCTGGTGCCCATCGCGCTGGCGGTGATGATGGTCATCACCTTATTTTTCCTGGTGCTCCTCAACTTTTCGACCAATCCCTTCGAGCGCATTCCCCTGCCGCCGGCAGACGGACGCGGCCTGAACCCGCTCCTGCAGAATTACTGGATGGTGATTCATCCGCCGACTTTGTACCTGGGGTATGTCGGATTTACCGTACCCTTTGCCTTTGCCGTCGCCGCTTTGCTTACCAAAAATCTGGACGACAGCTGGATTCGCCTGACCCGGAAATGGACGCTGGTGTCGTGGTTTTTCCTGTGTATGGGCAACCTGTTCGGCGCGCAGTGGGCCTACGTCGAACTGGGTTGGGGCGGGTACTGGGCGTGGGACCCGGTGGAGAACGCGGCGTTCATGCCGTTGATCGTCGCCACCGCGTACCTGCATTCGGTGCAGATCCAAGAGAAGAAGGACATGATGAAGGTCTGGAACATGTCGCTGGTCCTGCTGACCTTCATCATGACCATCTTCGGTACCTTCATCACCCGCAGCGGATTGATCCAATCGGTGCATACCTTTGACGAGGCGACCCTGGGTTACTACTTCCTGGCTTTTCTGGGCGTAATCATCGCTTTTTCGGTGACATTGATCCTGATTCGCCTGCCCCTGCTCAAAGGCAAGAACGAGCTGGATTCCTTTTTATCCCGCGAGAGCAGTTTTCTGCTCAACAACCTGGTGCTGTTGGGCATCGCCTTTGCGACGTTCTGGGGCACCATTTTCCCGATCGTCTCGGAAGCGTTCCGGGGAGTGAAGATCACCGTCGGACCGCCGTTCTACAATCAGGTGAACGTGCCCATTGGCATGGTTCTGCTGATGTTGATCGGGATCGGCCCGGTCATCGCGTGGCGCAAGGCCAGCTGGTCGAACCTGAAAAGGAATTTCACGAAACCGGTGGCGGCGGCGGCGGTCGGCGGGGCTCTGTTGTTTCCGTTCGTGCCGCTGACGGACAAATCGGAAATCTTCACCTATATCACCTTCATCCTGTGCATCTTTGTGACGACGTCCATGCTCATCGAATTCATGAAGGGTACCGGCGCCCGTATGCAGGCGCATGGCGAGTCCCCTGTGAGAGCGCTATCGGGCCTGGTGTGGAAAAACAAAGGCCGCTACGGGGGCTATATCGTTCATTTGGGAGTGGTCATGATTTTTGCGGGCATCGCCGGGTCCCAGTCTTACAGCACCGACGTGGAGAAAAACCTCAACATCGGCGACCGGTTTCAACTGCGCGGTTATGATTTCATCTACGAGAAGCTGTTGGTGAAAGAGCAGAACAGCACCAAGACCCGGGTGATCGCCCAGTTGGGAATCGAGCGCGACGGCCGGCGGGTGTGGACGGGCATGCCGGAGAAAGAATTTTATAAGGGGCAGAACCAGCCGGTAACGGAAGTGGATCTGATCTCCACTTTAAAGGAAGATGTGTACATGATCCTGGCGGATTTCAATCCCGAAACCAGCGCCGCCACCATCAAGGTGTACGTCAACCCGATGGTCAAGTGGATATGGCTGGGCGGCTGGGTCATTGCCTTCGGGACCATGATCGCGGTGTGGCCGGACCGGTTGGAAGCGCGCCGGAGAACGCAGCGCCTGAAGCGCCAGGAAGCGATCTTCATGCCGGCGCAGGAGTGAGACGGATGAAACCAATGCGAATCCCCATGATCCTGATCGCCGCCCTGCTGTTGTGTGCGGGGCCCTCCGTTGTGTTCGCCGCCACCCAAATGGCCGATCTGGAAAACGCGCTGATGTGCCAATGCGACGACAAGTGCGGCAAGGTGCTGATCAACTGCACCTGCGACACCTCCAAGGAAACGCGCAAAACCCTGATGGCCAAACTGGGATCGGGATTGACGGTGGACCAGATCGTCCAACAGTACGTCGACCAATACGGCGAAACGGTGCTGTCCGCCCCGACCAAATCCGGCTTCAACCTTTCGGCCTGGATCACGCCGTTTGCGGCGTTGGTGATCGGCGGGTTCGGGGTGCGCAAGGTCATTCATTCCTGGGTGCGGCCCGCATCTGCCGGTGATGATTCGAAAGCGGACGATGCGGAAGAACCGGCGCAGGAAGCCGCTAAGTATTCCAAGAGGCTGAAAGACGAACTTGACCGGTTAGAATCCTGACACTATGACCGGTGCAAACTTTCTGGAACTGATCCTCGTTGTGCTGATTTTAGTCGCGGTCGGCATTCCCCTGTTTTCGAGGATTCCCCCCAAGCGGTTGTTCAAACCACTGGACCCCGCCGAGGAAGAGTTCAAGCATCTTCTGGTCCGCAAAGAGGAAGTATTGCTGTCCATTAAAGAACTGGAATTCGATTTCAAGACCGATAAAATATCCAAGACGGATTACACGGCGCTCCACAGCAAGCTGGAGCAGGAGGCAATGGACCTCCTGGAAAAAATAGACGATTTGGAAAAGCGGTTAAAAAAGAAAAAAAAGACCTCCGCCGCCGGAGCGGCTTGATCCGCCGGTGAATCGTCCCCAACGTCCAAATTCCTCATGACCGAACCCAAACCTTCGCCGTATTCCGGCCCGGCCCTTCAAGTGCAAGGCCTCCGAAAGGATTTCGGCCACCTGGAAGCGTTGCGCGGGATTGATTTCGAGTTGAAGAAGGGCGAGTTTCTCAGCCTGTTCGGTCCCAACGGCGCGGGCAAGACGACGCTGATCCGCATCCTGTCGGCGTTGACCCGCCCCTCGTCCGGCTCCGCGTGGGTGGCGGGCTATGATGTGACGGAAACCGATCCGGAGATGCGGCGCGAGATCGGGGTGATTTCCCACGACAGTTTTTTATACGCCGACTTGTCACCGCTCGAGAACATTCGTTTTTACGCCACCCTGTACGGCATCCAGGATGCGGAGGAGAGGGCTGTCGAGGTGATCGACCAGGTCGGACTGAAACCGAGAATGCACGACCGCGTGCGGACCTTCAGCCGGGGGATGCTGCAGCGATTGTCCATCGCCCGGGCGATCGTGCACAATCCGTCGATCCTGTTTCTGGACGAACCCTATACCGGGTTGGACCTGCATGCGTCGGAAATTCTCAAGGTGCAACTGCAGGCCCTGCATACCGAACGGCGTACCATTTTGATGACTACGCATGACTTTACCCGCGGGCTGGAAATGTGCGACCGGGTGGCGATCCTGGTCCGGGGACGGCTGGTCCTGTGGGAGACGGTGGATCACATCGACCCCGCCGGTTTCGAGAAGCTGTACCTCGAAAAAGTCGAGCAGGCGTGGAGGGGTTAGAATTATGACAGGATTACAGGATAGACTAGGATTATTTCACCACAGAGGACACAGGGGAAAAGCGGAACATGAAGTAGGGAACACGGAACGTGGAAAACCTAGATTCTTCGTCGGCTTTGCCTCCTCAGAATGACAGGCCACATCCAATATGTCATCCTGAGGCTTAACGAAGGATCTGGGTTTGCTTTGGTTTTCTTCCTTAATTGAAGGGTAACGCCGGCATGAGCGAATTGAGGATCAATTGAAATGAACCAGTACCTGACTCAGGTGAAGGCGATCATCTGGAAGGACTTCATCACCGAGCTCAAAACCCGCGAGCTGTTCAGTTCCATGTTCGTGTTTGCGTTGCTGGTGATGCTGATCTTCATTTTTTCCATCAACCTGAGCGTGGTAAAAGCCAACCAGGTGGGGCCGGGAGTGTTGTGGGTGGCCATTTTATTTGCCGGCACGCTGGGGCTCAACCGGTCGTTCACGCTGGAAAAGGAAAACGGCTGCCTGCAGGGGCTGATGCTGGCGCCGATGGACCGCTCGGCCATCTTCTTCGGAAAAATGCTGAGCAACCTGATCTTTCTGTCGATCATGGAAGCGTTCCTTCTGCCGGTGTTCATGATATTTTTTAATGTGGAGGTTTGGCGGCATCTGGGGCCCCTGGTGGCGGTCCTCCTGATGGGAACGGTCGGTTTTAGCGCACTGGGAACGCTGTTGTCCTCCCTGTCGTCCAATTTGAAAACGCGGGAGATCATGCTTCCCATCCTGCTGTATCCGCTGATGGTGCCGGTGGCCATCGGGGCCGTCCGGTTGACCGGGCAGATTCTGGATGGAAAATCCCTCGCGGATATGATGAACTGGGTGGGATTGATCCTGTGTTTCGACATTATCTTTATCGGTGCATCCATTATGACGATCGATCATATTTTCGAGGAGTGACTTCATGAACAACCTGGGGTATTTATTCGCGGTCAATGTGTTTGTCTGGGGCGGGATTTTCGGGTACGTGTTTTCCCTGATCCGGCGAAGCCACTCCCTTAAAAAGGATCTGGACCTGCTCAAGGAAACCCTCAAAAAGGATGCGGACCATGAGTGACGCGTCTCAGGAAACGGACAGCCCCGGTTACGGCTTGATGGGACTGACGGGGGCGGGTGTTCTGGCTGCCCTGGTGGCGATCTTCATCTATGTGCCGACGGAAAAAACCGAAGGGGTGGTCCAGCGCATCATGTATTTCCACGTGCCGTCGGCGTGGATCGCGTTCTTTGCGTTTTTCATAGTTTTCCTGTGCAGTATTCTGTTTCTCTGGAAGAAAGAGCGCGAATGGGACATTTACGCCCATGCCTCGGCGGAAGTCGGTATCCTGTTCTGCACCCTGGTGTTGATCACCGGTCCCTTGTGGGCGAAACCGATCTGGGGCGTTTGGTGGGTGTGGGACGCGCGGCTGACGTCCACCCTCGTGCTGTGGCTGATTTATGTGGCCTACCTGATGCTCCGCGCGCAGAGCGAACCCGGCTCCACCCGCGCCAGATATGCTGCCGTGATAGGAATCGTCGGTTTTCTCGACATACCCTTGATCCACTTTTCGGTGCTCTGGTGGCGTACGTTTCACCCGGATCCGAAATTCATCACCTCTCAGGGCCTGGGCGCCGGCAATGACCTGTCGATGAATATTACTTTGGTGATTTCCCTGGGAGCGTTCACCCTGTTGTATTTTATGTTGATGAGTCTCAGAGTGCGGCTCGAACGGATGAAAGATGAAATCGACCATATCAAAAAAGAGCGGCTTTACTCTCATTAAAAAGTACGCCGCGATTTATGCGTTGTTGTTTGTCGCCGCGATCCTGATCATGGTGGATCATTATTATGAAACCCCCATGACCCTGGCGGATGTGAAGGGACTGTCCGGCGTGGATATCGAAAAATCCGAGGTGGGGTTCAAGGCGCCGGGGTTCACCGTGCGCAACCTGAAAGGCCAGCGCGTCCGGCTGGCGGACCATCGGGGCCGGGTGGTCCTGCTCAATCTGTGGGCGACCTGGTGCGGACCCTGCCGGGTGGAAATGCCCGGCCTGGAGAACCTGTACCGGCGGTTCCGGTCGGAGGGCCTGGAAATCCTCGCAGTCAGCCTCGATAAGGGTTCCACCGACCAGGTTCAGAAATTCGTCGACGAATACCAGTTGTCCTTTCCGGTGCTGGTCGACCCGGACGGGCAGGTGGAGGGGTTGTACAATACCTTTACCATTCCGACCACTTATGTGATCGACAAGAAGGGCATGGTGGTGGCCGAAGTGGATGGGGCCAAAAACTGGGAATCGGAAGAAACGTTCGAGGCCCTCGAATATTTGTTGAAAGCGCCGGGATAAAACCTTCTAATAGAAGTGTAGGCACCGTTCACGCACCTGTTCCCCAACCTCTAACAGACCAGACCGGGTTATGCAGACCGATCAAGAAATCATTTCCTCGAACCAGTCGTTTTATAATGCCTTCAACAAACAGGATCTGGGCCGGATGAAAGCGGTGTGGTACAACGATGAGTGCGCCCGATGTATTCATCCCGGCTGGCCGGTGCTCAAGGGATACGGCGAGATCATGCAGAGCTGGGAGGATATTTTTCACCACAACCAGCATATGGAAATCCAGGTGTCCGACGTGGAGGTGGTCATCCACGAGGATATGGCCTGGGTGAGTTGCCAGGAAAACCTGTTCTCCATTAAAATGACCGGCGTGCAGAGTTCCAAGGTGCACTCCACCAACCTGTTTCAAAGAGTGGGCGACGAATGGAAAATGATTCTCCACCACGCCGCCGCCATTCCTATCGTCATCCCGGAAGAATCCTCCTGATCTTCCCGGTTCCTTTCTTTAAAGCACCCCCTTCGATTTAAAAACGCGAACGTTCTTGCACGGACGGGCGAATTGACATATCCTTTCCCTTTTTGGAAAAAGACCTTTGTGTAACCTTGTCACCCTGAGCCTGTCGAAGGGTGGCAACGGATTTCTGTCATGTTTCGAGAGAGCCACTCTTATACAGGATCATTCATGAACATCGTCAGCTGGAACGTCAACGGCATTCGTGCCGTGGTCAAAAAAGGGCTTTTAGAGTGGGTGGACCGGGCGTCACCCGATGTG
>CAYPKH010000071.1:0-7675 GCA_964411245.1 uncultured Nitrospina sp. | reverse complement strand
GACGTACCGATGAACAGGAATTCACTCAGGTGACCTCTCAAGACACCAATCTGTTTTGTTTCGGGCTGGGATTTACCGGCTCGGCGCTGGTGCGGGCGTCGCAGGCCGGAGGCTGGACGGTGGCCGGGACCTGCCGCGAGAAAGTCCATCAGGACCTCTGGGGCCGGGCCGGTGTCCACGCGCATGCCTTCGACGGTAAAACGGCTTCCCGGGAAATCGGGCAGGCGTTGGCGAAAGCCAGTCACGTGCTGGTGACCATTCCTCCGCACAAGGAAAACGGCGATGTCGTGCTCCACCATTTTAGAGACGCCCTGGCCCGCAGTTCCGGACTCCGTTGGCTGGGCTATCTGTCGACCACGGGGGTGTACGGCAACCGCGACGGCGAGTGGGTGGACGAGTCCTCCGAATTGAAGCCGGTGTTCGACCATCAAATGCGGCGGGCCGAAGCCGAGAGGCAATGGCTCGACGTGTACCGCGAGCATGGGGCGCCGGTTCACGTGTTCCGGCTGGCGGGGATTTACGGGCCGGGGCGCAATCTGCTGGAACGGGTGCGCCGTGGAGTGGCCAAGCGGATCGATCAACCGGGCCTGGTGTTCAACCGCATTCATGTGGACGATGTGGTACAGACACTGGCCGCTTCGATGGAGCGTCCGCATCCGGGCGCCGTTTACAATGTGGCCGACGATCTTCCCGCCGCACCCGCCGAGGCGGTGGCGTTTGCCTGTGAGTTGTTGAACGTCGATGCACCGCCCCGGGTTTCCTTGGACGAGGCCGGCCTGTCCGAGATGGGCCGCGGTTTTTATTTGACCAACAAAAAGGTGAGAAACCGGAAGATCAAGGAGGAGCTCGGCGTAACGCTTCATTATCCCGATTACCGGTCGGGCTTGCGGGCGCTGTTGGAAAACCAGCGGAAAGGTTGAAGGTTGTCCATGGATGAGGGGTTGTACCGTATCATTGCGTGGGCCGGGTTTGGGGTGGTCGCATTTCCGGCCACGGTGCTGATCGGTTGCATCGCCGGGGTGCTGGCCTGATCAAAGCTTGGGGGCGGGGAACAGGGCCGACCACAAATGCCAGATAAACGAGATGCCTATGATCAGCACGGCAACCAGGGCCACGATAATGGAATAGCCATCCTTTTTTCGCTTTTCTTCAGAAAACGGGTCTTCCTCCGGTTGGCTCATGAGGGTTCTCAGCGATGCGGGTGGAATCGGATTCGTTGCCACCTTACAATAAAAATCGCCACAAAGTCCATCGGTCTTCGACCAACCCTTTGCATAAATGTAAAAGAAGGGAGGCACTATTGTGATTCTTCTCTTGTACATGCAAAGGCCCGGGGTGGAGATTGAAAACGTATTTTGAACCCGTTGGCGTAGACGTTTAAAAACCGCTCGTTTCTTCTGGAGGATGTGGGGATCAGTGCGGTGATGTACGTTTTTTCCCCGTCGGAGCGGGTGGAGACGGAGAAAAGCCAGTGAGCGGGGGAATCCCCTTGCAGGCATTAAGTGTTTAATAAATTATTGGGTTAAGGATCGATTGTTGGAACGGATTCTAGAGGTCCGGGTCTTTCTCCGCATTTTTCAAACGATTCCAAAATTCGATTTGGGTAACCAACCCGCCCTCCCCCAAAGATGGTAACCGAATGCCCTTTAACGCCATAAATAATTGTTTTTAAAGGATTTATTATCGGAATCATAAATTGGCCTTGCCGAGATATTCTGAATGGACTAAAATCTTCTCCAACCCGTAAACCCTTATAGGATTTGAGCCGATACATTCCATAGGAGCAGTGCGGTCGAGATTCAATCTGAATGGAGGGAGTGGTACATGGCAGGCCATTCTAAAGATAAAGGATTCAGGGAATTCAAGCGAGACTGGGAGCCGGGAGCCGAATTTTATCTCGGGACCCCCGAAAGAAATTCGGGTAGCCGGAGGGAAGCCGATGTGCCTTACAAGCTGGAACCCAACACTTCGGAAATTGAAGACTTTTTGACCCGGTTGCGTCAGGAAGGTCTTTAAGAAATCCCGATCCGGCAGGTGAGCTTAGAAGTCTCCCAACTCGTCTTCTTCGAAGAGTTCCTTCATGCTTTGCAGGTCCCCCTGCTCGGTGTGCCGTGCTTCGGCACGGTCGACAAATTCATTGACCGTTTTCAGCTGATCGGAAGTGATATTGCAGTACAGCAGACTCTGCATCAGAGTTTCCTTCTCGAAGTGCCCCAGCAGTTTCCCCAGACACCCCATCAGGAAAGGTGAAAACAGGGTTTCGATTCCCTGAAAATCCACCTCCACCGTTTTTTTTGCATTCAACTCCCCGAGGAGCAGGCGATACACCTTTTCCCCCTGGTCCAGCGAAACACATTCCGGTCCTATGGTTTGAATCAATCGAAGTCGCATGGTCATGAATTCACCTGGGCGGGTGTGTAGACCTCTTACACCCGAAAAACCGTTGACGGTTGTATCTTACCTTTCATGGAAGGATTTGTCCCGCAAAGATTGATGGGCCGGAAGGGAAGGCGGGGCGGACAACACGGAAGGCGATTCTCAGTCGCGGGGTCCGGTGACGCTTTCAGGCCCTTTTTTGGGAAGGGTGATAATAAAGGTGGAGCCTATGTCCGGTTTGCTTTTCACCGCAATGGTGCCGCCGTGCCGGGTCACGATTTTCTGGCAGAGTGCCAGCCCCATACCGACGCCCTCCCATTCGCTTCGTCCATGCAGACGCTCAAATGGTTTGAAGATACGATCATTGTATTTTTCGTCGATTCCGATGCCATTATCATGCACGAGGATTTCCCAATACCCGTTGCCCAGGTCATGGCTGGCGATGGAGATTTCCGGGACCACGCCCGGCTTGTGAAACTTCACCGCGTTATGGGTCAGGCAGGTGAATAGGTGACGCATTTGAGTTTCATCGGCGATTACGGGGGGAAGTTCGCCCACGATGATCTGAGCCTGAGCCTTGGCGATGGTGCTTTCAAGATCCACCAGCACTTCGCTCACCACGTTTTCCAGGTTGATGGGTTGGAACGGTGTGCCTTTGGTGGTGACCCGGGACAATTGCAACAGGCCGTCGATCAGTTTTTGCATGCGCCTCGAGGCTTTTTCCATGACCTCAATGTAGTCCTTGGCGCGGTCGTCCAGCAGTTCGTCGTAATTGACGCGCAACCGCTCCCCAAACGAGATCACCTTGCGAAGCGGTTCCTGCAGGTCGTGCGACGCGATGGAGGTGAAGTCCTTGAGCTCCTGAATATTTCTCTTCAATTCCCAGGCTTTGTTTTCCAGCTCCAGGGTGCGGGATTTGACGATGCTTTCCAGGTTTTTATTTTGTTCGGACAGCATCTTGTACAATCCGCCGTTCTCGAGCGCATTGGCGGTATTGTGCAGAACGATCGAAATGAGATGTCCCATTTCCGGTGGAACCTTGAGTATATTCTTGCCGAGGCGCCCCATCACCATGCCCTTGATGCGCGACCGGGTGCCCAGAACATGCATAAACAATTTTTCGTTGAACAATTCGCCTTCCACCAGAATGGGGCGGTTTTGCTTCAACGCCCAGGCGAAGGTCCCGTTTTCAACCTGATGATCCAGCTCCACCTGGAATCGCCCGTTTTCCTCCTCGCTTTCGCCGTTGGCGAGAAAAAAGCTGTTGTCCTCCTCGTTGATCAGGAAGAATGCGATCGATTTCATGCTCAGAAGTTGATTCAGGTAACGGCGGGCCATGGTGAAGATGAAGTCCGGGTCGGTGGACCGGGGGATATCCCGGTGCAGGTCGCCCATCGAAGCGATCAATTCCATGGCGGAGAGGAACCACTGATTTTCTTTTTCCAGAAATTTGATTCTGGATTTTAATTTTTTGACGTCCGCTTCTTGTTCAATGTCCGGTTTGTCCATGGACCTATTTACCTAACCTGATAAAACAACATCGATGCTTTCGTTAAACTGCGTTTCCACCTGGCTCCAGAGGGCCGAAAAAATTCCCGTCGGCAATTTCAACTGTTCCCAGGATTTTTCATCCAGAGGCGAGACGTGAATATCCCCGCTGGACCCCAGCTCCATGGCCTTGGCGATGATGTCGGCCAAGTGAATGATGGTGGTTTCCAGGGGATAGCGCCTGGAACGGGATGGGTTGTGGTGGTTGCCTATGATTTCCTCCAGGCTGAGCGGCAGTTTCCAGGCGCGTGCCAGGGCGGCCCCCACATCGGCGTGATCGAACCCCAGAACCTCGCGTTCGATTTGCCACATGATGCCGCCCACCTCATTTTGGCGTGACACGATTTCTTTGGATTCTTCCGGGAGGTTTTCCAGAATGATCAGCCGCCCGACGTCGTGAAGGATCCCGGCCAGATAAAACCGTTCCGGGTTGGTTTCCCGGCAGTGAATGGCCAGGTTGCGCGCGATGATCGCCACGCCCAGGCTGTGCCGCCAGAATAAATTCATGTTGACGATGGTGTCCGGGATGCCCTTGAACGTGGACAGAATGGTCGTGGCCAGAGCCAGATCGTGCAATTGCTCCGTGCCGATCACGGCGATGGCGTGGGTGACCGTCTCAATGTTGGACGGGAAACTGTAAAACGAGCTGTTGACGATTTTCAGCAATCGGGCGCTGAGCGCGGTATCCAGATTGACCACTTTCGAAATGTCGGAAAACGAACTGGTCGGGTCGTTCACCACTTCGTTGATCATGATGAAGATTTCCGGCAAGGACGAGACGCGAGTTGATCCGGTGATCAAATCTTTGGGCTGTATGGATTGCGGGCTAGTAGACATTCACATTCTCCATGCCGGGTTTTTGTTTCAGTTTGTTCAAGGTGCTCAGCCGCATCAGTTCCGAGATGACGGGATGCGACAGGTTGGAGTAACGGAACAGGTTCGAAATTTCATTTTGCGCTTCCACCAGAAGCTTGGCGTCAATCCGGTTATTTTCGAAGCTGTCGGAAGAATCCACCGAGGCGTTTTCCACCGCCACTTCCAGAACGCCCCAGGCTTTGAAGTTTTTTATATCCTTGGGCCGGATGGGGTTGCCCTGGTACAAAAGCACCTGCCCGGAGAAATTGACTACGTCCTGGCCCAACTTCATCCCAGGCCGCAACTGGTCGAGTCTCAATTTGCGCATTGCCCCTCCTCCCACAGAGTGAGTGCCGACGGGTCCGGCCGGTCTCCTCTCATTGGGGTAAAAACCACCAAAAATCTGGAGAAGAAAGCGTTGGTTTCCCACGCTTTGCAGCGGGTCGCCCGTATATATTTGAAAAATAGTGTGTAAAATTATTATCAGACCAAATCCCTTATAAATCAATACTATAAATAAGTGGGTCCGTAAAATTTCTTGCGCACACCCTTAAAAACCCCTGAAACCCTTATACTCAAAGGATTCAGGAGTACACGACTCTGATCTAAAAAATACCGTTAACTCTCCACAAAACAATCAAATGCCAGACCGCGGTGGGTTTTTCAAACCTGTGTGGGGTTTGAACCATCCCATTCATAACGTGTCTCGGTTAAATAAGGTATTATCTTAGAGGGGCTTTTAACAATTTGCGTAAGGACCTATAGAACAATGATATTTTTTTGGCTCCATACTCTTTTTAAAAGTAAAAGGTGGCTCATGACTCAATCATCTCATTCAGGTTCCATCCTTCTGGCGAGCCTTTTTCTGATTTTTTGTGGAATCGATTTCCTTCATGCGGAATCGGGGGCGGTGCCATCGCATCCGGTACCGCGCCCGGTCATGGCCGTCATGGATGGAGAACATTCCGGAGATCATTTAAAGTCCGTGGGACCGGGAGAGGCGCCGCACCTGCTTTCCGCCGACCCGGCCCGGTTTCAACAGGTCTCCGACATAGCCAAAAACGCATCGGAAGTCCCGCCTCCTGCGTCACATCGATCTCCTAAAAGAGTCCGGTTCCATCTGGAGGCCCAAGAAGTGGTGGCGCCATTGGCTGAGAAGACTCCCTATATTTTCTGGACGTTCAACCGGACCGTGCCGGGTCCTTTATTGCGGGCGCGCGTAGGCGACACGGTGGAGTTGACCTTGAAGAATCATCCGACCAGCACACACGAACACTCCATCGATCTGCATGCGGTGACCGGTCCCGGCGGGGGAGCTCAGATGATCCGGGTGAAACCGGGGAAAACAAAAACCATCACCTTTAAAGCCATTCACCCCGGGGTATTCGTTTATCATTGCGCCACCCCCAATGTTCCCACTCATATCACCAACGGTCTGTATGGATTGATCGTAATCGATCCGGCGGAAGGATGGCGTACCGTCGACCGCGAATTTTATGTGATGCAGGGTGAAGTGTATACGGAAGGCGAGGTGGGGCAACAGGGGTTTCAACCCTTTTCTCCCCGCAAAATGATGGACGAGCGCCCCGAATACATTGTATTGAACGGCCGGGTCAAAGCCCTGACCGGCGCCCGGGCGCTGCAGGCGAAACAGGGAGAAACCATCCGCATCTTTTTTGGAAACGGAGGCGTTTCACGCATTTCCAGCTTTCATATCATCGGGGAAATTTTCGACCGGGTGTATCCGGAAGCGGCGCTCAACCACGTGCTGACTTCCGTGCAAACCACACTGGTCCCGGCAGGGGGAGCGGCCGTGGTGGAATTGACTCTGGAAAACTCCGGGGATTATATATTGCTCGACCACGCCATCTCCCGGATCGACCGCGGCGCTTACGGCATCCTCCACGTCCAGGGCACCCCCGTCCCGGACCTGCTGTCTCCCCGGTGAAAATTACCGGGTCCCTCAATACGATATCCTAATGCCTGAAACACCGGGTCTTTGGGCGGACCTCATGTATAATGCCTCCATCGATTTTTCACTGAAGGCAATCCTGTGCTGCTGGCCATTGACATTGGAAACACCAATATCGTGTTCGGTTTGTTCGCCGGGGATGAGCTCAAAACCCACTGGCGCATTCGTACCGAACGCAACCGCACGCCTGATGAATATTGGGTGCTGGTCAACGAATTTTTAAGGCTCAACGAGATCGGCCCGGCCAGCATTCACCATATCATCATCTCCTGCGTGGTGCCGCCGCTGATCCCGGTGTTCGAGGAATTGTCCCGAAAATACCTTAAAAGCGATCCTCTGGTGGTGGGCCCCGGCATCAAGACCGGTATTTCCATTTTGTATCACAATCCCGCCGAAGTGGGTGCCGACCGCATCGTCAACGCCATCGCCGGTTTCGAAAAATACGGCGGGCCGTTGATCATCGTCGATTTTGGAACTGCCACCACTTTCGATGCGGTTTCAGAGAAAGGCGAATACCTGGGCGGCGCCATTTTCCCCGGGTTGAATATTTCGTTGGAGGCGCTCTACAAAAGCACCGCCAAACTTTCGCCGGTGGACATCGTTCTGCCCGAACACGTGATCGGCAAATCCACCAAAGAAAGTATTCAGTCGGGGACCGTGTACGGCTTCGTGGGGGTGATCGAAAGTATCGTTTCGAAAATGCAGAACGAGATCGGCAAGCCCGCCCAGGTGATCGGCACCGGCGGCGTTCTGCCGGTGATTCAAAAGCAGGTGAAGAGTATCAAGACGGTGGATCCGTTTTTAACGCTGGAGGGACTTCGAATCCTGCATTACAGAAACCGTTCCTGATTTCCGGGGGGCCGGGGGATTCTAAAAACAAACCGGCTCTCCCAACTTGAGGAGGGGCATCAAACCCGAATAGAG
>CAYPKH010000070.1:0-7739 GCA_964411245.1 uncultured Nitrospina sp. | reverse complement strand
CCGCGAAAGCGGCACGGCGCGCGAGTTCGCTTCCAGCAAAGAATGCCTGAAGTGGTCGCAAATCGGCACCGCCACGCCGGACCACGTCATCCGCACCAAACAGAAACCTCTCCTGTTGAATCCGAAACATCTCGACGATCCCGAGCGTCTGCGCTCCGAGCTGTTGGAAGCGCTGGAACGCTACGACAAGGCCTATCACAAATACTTCGTCACCCACCAGGCGAAGAAGGGCGTCGACCTGAAGGAGTTGGACCGCTTGCCGCGCGTGATATTGGTCGCGGGTCTGGGGCTGGTGACGATGGGCAAAAACGTGAAGGAAACGAAAATATCGGCCGACCTCTACGAGCACACCATCGAAATCATCCAAAGCGCGTTCGACATCGGCACTTACCAGCCGCTGAACGACGCCGACCTGTTCGATATGGAATACTGGTCGCTGGAGCAGGCGAAACTGGGAAAAGCCCAGCCGCCGCCTTTGCAGGGGCAGGTCGCCTACATCACCGGAGCGGCGTCGGGCATCGGCCGCGCCACCGCGCATTTGTTTGCTCAACAGGGCGCCAATGTTTATCTGGTGGACCTGAACGGCGAGACCCTCGAGGGGACGGCGGCGGCCCTGCAGAAAACGAGCCAAGCGGGCGTCACCTGGCGTGAGGTGGATTTGACCGATGACGAAGCGGTGGCGGACTCGTTCGACCACGCGGTGCGCACCTACGGCGGGGTGGACATTCTCATCTCCAACGCCGGCAACGCGGTCCAAGGGCGTATCGGGGAGGTGGACAGCGCGACCCTGCGCGGCAGTTTCGATCTTAATTTTTTCGCGCACCAGACCGCGGCGTCCCACGCGGTGCGGATTTTCCTGCAGCAGAAAAACGGCGGGATCCTGCTGTTCAACGCGTCCAAGGCGGCGTTCAACCCCGGCAAGGATTTCGGCCCGTACGCCCTGCCGAAAGCGGCGGTGGTGGCGCTCACCAAACAATACGCGCTGGACTACGGCCAGGAGGGCATCCGTTCCAACGCGGTCAACGCCGACCGCATCCGCACCAGCATGTTCACCGACGAGTTCATCGCCGAACGCTCCCAGGCGCGCGGCCTGGAACCGGAAGCCTACTTCCGGGAAAATTTATTGGGGAAAGAAGTGCTGGACACCGACGTCGCGAAGGCGTTTCTGCATCTGGCCCTGTCGGAAAAAACCACGGGGAGCGTGTTCACCGTCGACGGCGGCAACATCGCCGCCAGCCCACGGTAACTCCTCTAGCGAGGAGAGGCAATTGGCTGACCGGGCAAGGCCCGGAGCAAGTTTCGCTGAAGCGTTCGGACAGGATCAATGAGTGGTTTTCGCATCCCAAGGTTTTAAAATTATCTGCGGCGATTCGCCGCCCAGCGTCACGCTGGTTAAATTTTCCAGCCGCGGGCACCGCAGAGTTTGATCAACGCGGGGAGCAGGGTGACGGACATGATCATGCAACTGCCGATGCCCAGGGTGAGCACGAGGCCGACGCTGTAGACGCCCTGATGGTCCGCCACCATCAAACTGCCGAATCCGATCATGGTGGTCAGCGAGGTGAGCACCACCGCCTGCCCGGTGCTTTTCGAGATCACATTCCTGCCGGCCTCCGGGTTCTCGCGGTTGCGATGCAGGATGTGCACGCCGTCGACCACGCCGATTCCGAGGATCAATGGCAGAATCACCAGATTGGCGAGGTTGAACTGAATGCCGGTCCACCGCATGAGCCCGAGGGTGAGTACCGCTCCCGCCAGCGTTGGCAGCAAGACCAGCACGGTGGTTTTGATATTGCGGAGCGTCAGCATCAGGTACAGAAAAATAGCCGCCAGCGCGTACAACCCGGCACGGATGTAGGCGTCGATCATCAAGCGGCTCGATTCGAACATGTGCACCGCATTGCCGGTGACGTCGGGATCGATCCGCCGGATCTCCTCCAGGAATTTTTCCATCTCCTCCCGCTCCCAGATGTTGATGCCCGGATACGCCAGCAACAGATACTTGCCGTCGGCGCTGACGAAGCGGTCTCTCAGATCCTTTGGGAGGTCCTCCTCTTTCACGGGCGTGGGATGGACGGAACGCTTGAGATCGGCGATTTTGTTCCGGTAGTCGGCGAACAGCCTGCGCGAAAATCCCTTCAAACGATTCGCGGCGGTTGCGGAATCGGTGTCCTGCAAGGCCTCGTCCAGCCGTTGTGCCAGACGGGATGCTTCGTACACGTCGTCCCGCTCCCCTTCTTTTTCATTTTTACGGAGTTTGAACCGGATTTTTTTCAGCGTCGCCCGGACGGACTGCAGGGAAAACGGCTCGTCCGCCGGCGCCACTGCCAGCGGATCGATCAGCGGCGCGAGGGTTTTCACTTGCCGGAGTCGAGCGGGCTGGTTTTCCGGCAGGACCGAGAGCAGGCTGTCCACTTTGCCCACCGAGGGCATGGCTTTAAGCGCCCGGTACTTGTCCCGGGCCTCTTCGAGGTTATCCGCTACCAGAGCGGCGTTCCAGGAGGCGCGTTTGGCGTTTTCGATGATCTTCATCTCATAGGTCACGGCTTCGGTTCCCTTGGCCTGCATATTGAGCAGGTTGTAATCGAAATACAAATCCTTGGACACGTAACCGCACCAGAGAAGCAGGGCCAGCGACACGAAGATAATCAAAGTGTAATGTGAGTACAGTTGTTCAAACCATGCGTCGCGTTTCTCAACCCGCTTCGGCTGGGTGTACACCGGTTTCCGCCAGCGCTCCTCCAGACTGATCAAAGCCGGTAGCAGGAGCACCATGCCGAGCAGGCACAGCACGATGCCGCCGGCGGCGATAATCCCCAACTCGACGATCCCGACAAAGTCGGTGAACACCATGGCCCCGAACGCAATGGCGGTGGTGACCGCTCCCGCCAGATTGCCCTGCCCGGTTTGTTGCAGGGTGTGGCGCATGGCCAGGTGGGCGCCCTGGCCCGAGCGCCGCTCCTCCCGGTAGCGGCAGAGGATGTGAATTCCGAAATCGATGCCCAGTCCGATCAGGATAGTGGTGAACACCACGGACAGAATGTTGAGATGTCCGACCGCCAGGGTGGTGTAGCCCATCGCCCACGAGATGGACACCACCAGGGTGAACACCGCCAATAGTGGCTCGGTGACGCGCCGGTAAAACAGAATGAACAGCAGGGTCACGCCGATCAGAGCATAGCGGGAAGCTCGTTTGACGTCGGCGTGGGTGGTGTGCATTTCATCCGAAGCAAGGACCTCGCCGCCGGTCATCCCGACTTTGATATGCGGGAAACCGGGAATCAGATCGCTGATGATTGCCCGGATGCCTTCGATGGCATCCCTGGACCCGGCGAAGTCGCCTTCGGTTTCCTTCGGATCGAGCAGGATGAACAGCAGGCGTTCGTCGTCGGAGACCAGGTAACCGGCCTCCCGCAGGGGATGGTCCTCCCTTTTCAGAAAGGTTCCCCAGGGCGAGCGGTACCGGTTATCGCCTTCGAGATGGCGGGTCATTTGCGCGAGCAGGGAGATCAGCAGGCTCAAATCGGCGGGATCGTCCGCCGCCTCTTCTTCCCCGGTGCCGAGGAAATCGGTGAGCAGGGACTCGACCACGCCTGTGCTGATTTCGCGGTTGAGGCGGATGAGCAGGGTGTTGAGTCCGGGTGACGCATTGACCCCTTCCAGGAATTCCCGGTGGGAGGCGAGCTGGTCCGCCAATTGCTGAAGCTCGTCCGCTTCCAGGAACAGCAGGGATTTGCTTTTGAAATATTCCGTATCGATTTTGTAATAAATCTCCGACGAAAAATCGGGCCGGCTCCGCAACCGGGCCACCAGCTGATCCGCAAACCGCCCCATGGACTCGGGATCTTCGCCTTCAACCACCACGATCATGCCGTCAAAATCCCGGAAGCGGTCGCGGTACTGCTGGTACAACACATGAAACTTCATATCCTTGGAGATCAAATCCTGGCGGCTGGTGTTGAACTGGAGGTGCGTTGCGGTGAACCACAAACTGAGAACCGCCAGAGCCAGGGAAACCGAAAGCACCCACCAGGGATGGAAATAAGCCAGCGTCTCAAACGCGGTAAACACCCGGTCCAACAGCCGGGGCGGGGATGCCGGGGAGGTTTTGTTTTGGGGAGCGGTGGGGTCCATAAACGCCTGAAAGGTGAATCGCCGGTGCCCGCGAGGAGCCTTGGAAGGTCCGGCAAAAATCAGTATAACAGGTGATCCGGAGGCGGCAGAAAATTTTTACCGGGGTGGACGGGGCCGCTAAAAACGATAGCCCAGGCTGAAGATGTGGGCGTTGATCCCGATGTTGGGACTTTTGATATTGGAATTGGACAGGTGCCATAATCGGTAATTGAAGTTCAGAGCGGTTCCGTGGTCAAAGAAATATTCGAGACCGCCGCCGAACTGCAACACAAATTCGAATGGGGTAGCCAACTCCTCGGTGGTATCGGACCACTCGCCCCAGCTCATGCCCGCCCCGCCGAACAGAAATGGCGCCCAGGCTCTTTCGGGACTGAGAAATTTGTATTCCAACTGCAAAGGCACCAGGCCGATCTGGTAGGTCGGGGCGTTATCCACCAGCTGGTTGTTCTGCTCGGGGTCTTTCACGGTGAAGACCGCCCCCACCTCGATCATCCAGTACAGGGCGCCGCGGTAAAAGGATTCCCCGATAAGGCCGGTCAGGTTGTACTGGAAATTGGGAAACACATAGGCGAACCGGAGTTGCGTCCGTAAATCGGACGCCGCATTGATGGGCGCCAGGTTGTCGTTGTACCCGAACCCCAGAGTCACCCCGAATCCATACCGGCCCTTAGCGAAGCGGCTTTCAAAATCGGGCGATGCCTGCGCTTCGGTAACCACCGGTTGCCCGCCTTCGGGAAAGGCCTGGGCTTCCGAAAGCGCATCCGAACGCGACCCGCTCCACGCCCGAGGGTCCTCGCCGATAGCGGCAACAAAGTATTGGGCGGAACTCCGCTCCGCATGCAGGGAAATGAATAACAACGCCAACAGCGCCGTCCCAAAAGGCTTGATCATCGTCTGATTATCCTTCCTCCCCTTCACCCCAAAAGAGCCGGAATTATAGCATGGACATGAGCGCCGTTTTTCCGGAGCGTGGCGGTGGCAAAGGACCGGGGACCCGGATTCGCGGGCCTCCGCCAAATCCGTATCGCCCTCGGGCTGCTTCCGTAAACCCTTAATTTTAAAGAAAAGTCTCTCCTTCCCCGGGGGGTTTGGGCGGTGGGCCATTTGTACTCTTCCAGGGAGGATGCTAGAATTCCTGCTGGGCCTTCCCATCTTGTTTTCCCAAGCCGGGGAGGCTTAAAAAATCTGAAAATCAGAACCGTTCCTGTTGCCAAAGCATCTAAATACTGATTAAAACGGCCCCGTGGATTATGTGGCGGGGCAGTCGGGCACTGGACGCGGGAAACCACGCAAGGGAATCTGGCGAGCCATGCCGACTCAGGAAGAAAAAGCGCAGGACGAAATTCTAGTCCGGGATATGAAAGCCGGACACATGGAAGCGTTCAATACAATTTTCGAACTCTACCAGCGAAAGATTTACGCCCTGTCGTTCAACATGACGCGCAACCAAATGGATGCGCAGGACGTCACTCAGGACGTTCTGCTGACCATATACAGGAAGATCGACACGTTCCAGGGAAAGTCGGCCTTCTCCAGCTGGGTGTACCGCATCACTCTGAATGCGACGTACATGAAGCTGAGGAACAAAAAAAAGGAGCAGTACGTCTCGTTGGACGAGAGCCTGCCCAATTTCAACCATTCCGGATTCCAGAATGAAAAGGTTTCGGATTGGTCGAAAAGTACGGATTCGCTGCTGTTTTCAAACGAAACCAAGGAAATGATCGAAAAAGCGGTCCACCTGCTTCCCGAAAAAGAAAAGGTGGTTTTTATTTTAAGAGACGTCGAGGGATTATCGACGGATAAAGTGGGGGATATTCTGGATTTGACCATCCCCGCGGTCAAATCCCGGTTGCATCGGGCCCGTCTTTTTCTCAGGAAAAAGCTGTCCCACTATTTTGATGAATATCAAACACGGAGCGCGAAACAATGATCTGTTGTAAGGAATGCATCGAACTGTTGTGCGATTATTTTGAGGGCACCCTGGACCCCGAGACCGCGTCTTCCCTGGAAGATCATTTCAAAGATTGCCCCCCTTGTGTCTCTTTTCTGGAAACCTATCGCCAAACCTCGGATTTGTGCAGAAAAACCCTCACCCAGGTGGAAATCCCCGAGCCTGTACAGGAAAAACTTCGGGAATTCGTAAAAACCCACATTCAAAACCGTTGAAATCAGACTGGCTAACCCCCTCCCGGGACTCCCCAAAACCGGCTTTGAATTGCGACATTGACAAACATTTTATTTATTGATTAACTATACAGAACCCAATGGCTTTCCGGTGCTGTCTGCGGACCGGGTCATCTGGCTAATCCCTAATTCTGGCAAAGGAACGATTCATGGTTGAGATGAAAGTGGAAGGGCTGACGCTGGACCCTTTAACCAATATGCCCATCATTATCCTCAAGGATCTGGAGGGTAACCGGGCGTTACCGATCTGGGTCGGTTTTTTTGAAGCCAACGCAATTGCCTTGGAAATCGAGAAAATCGCCACCCCCCGCCCGATGACCCATGATTTGATGAAAAACCTCATTTCCGATATGAAAGCGAAAATCAATCATATTCTGGTCAGCGAACTGAAGGACAATACCTTTTATGCCGAAATTTCCCTGGTTTCGGGCGGCGACACCCTGAAGATCGATTCCCGCCCGAGCGATGCCATTGCCTTGGCGCTCCGGGTCAAAGCCCCGATCTATGTCAACGAAACGGTGATCGAAGCCGCCAAAAGCCTGGACCTGCCCGACGCCTCGAAAGTTAATACCCAGGACAAGGATCAGTGGAAAAAATGGCTGGACAATATCAAGCCGCAGGACTTCGGCAACCTCTAAACCCCCCGTTTCTCCACTGGTAAATCCTTTTTAAGCTTCCGGCCGCTCAACTATTCCTTGCGCACCCCCGCTCTTTTTCTTTATTATTCCTAAATGACCCGCTGGGTCTGACAACTACCCGGAATGTGACCGTGGATACCATCAAAAAAATCGGCGTCTTCTGCAAGCAAAAACCGGATATCAACCGGAAAGCGCTGACCGAACTCACCTCCTGGTTGCGCAACAAGCGGTACGACGTGCTCATGGCGCCGGAGACCGCCGAGATCATCGACGAAACCTCGGACCTCGACAAATCGGATATCCCCTCGAAGGCGGACTTGATCATCGTCCTGGGAGGCGACGGCACCCTGCTGAGCGTGGCGCGGCTGACCCATCCGTTCGATGTGCCCATCCTCGCCGTCAATCTGGGGAGCCTGGGGTTTCTGACCGAGGTGGCCCTGCCGGATTTGTACAGCAACCTCGAACAGGTGCTCCAAGGAGAATCCACCATCGAGCGGCGCATGCTGTTGAACGCCGTTCTTTTGCGGGACGGACAAACCGTGCTCAACGATTTTGCCCTGAACGACGTGGTGATCAATAAAAGTGCCGCGCGCATCGTCAACCTTGAGGTGCACGTCAACGGGCAGTACATGACCTCGTATCGTGCCGATGGATTGATCATCGCCACGCCGACGGGGTCGACCGCGTATTCGCTGTCCGCCGGAGGACCGATCATCCACCCCAGCATGAACGCGCTACTGCTGTCGCCCATCTGCCCGTTCACGCTGACCAACCGGCCGATCG
>CAYPKH010000069.1:2100-7808 GCA_964411245.1 uncultured Nitrospina sp. | reverse complement strand
GAGGGCGGATTTCTGGGTGTCGTGCAGGTACCGGATGAGGGCGCCCGCCGCGCTTACGGCCTTCTGGAGAGGCTGGCAACCGAGGCCTTCCAGCGAATGGGTTTTGAAATGGCCGGTCAGTTGTCGGTGAGCCCCTCCGCGGCTGAAAGGCCAGTCCTCGCAGGGATTGAGGCAGTATGAACCGTCCGTCAGCCCTGCGATGCCCGAACCGTCTTCCTTGAGGAGAGATTCCGGGGCGATCACTTCCCTGGGATCCAGTTTGTTCAATTCGTCGGCCAGCAGGCTGTGCGACCGGGTGTCCTGGATTTCCGTCACCTTGAACTCGCCGGTGGACAAATCCACCGCCGCCAGTCCGGTGCCTTCCCGTCCGATGTAGACGGAAGCGAGGTAATGGGGGTTTTTCGGGTCGAGCAGGTGATCCTCCACCACCGTTCCCGGGGTGATGACGCGCACCACCTGCCGTTTCACCAGTCCCTTGGCCAGTTTTGGGTCTTCCACCTGTTCGCAGATGGCGATCTTTTTGCCCTGCTTGACCAGTTTGGCAATGTACAGGTTGGCGGAATGGTGCGGGATGCCGCACATCGGGATCGGATTCGGCTGATTTTTATGGCGGGAAGTGAGCGCGATTTCAAGAATCTTCGAGGCCACCTGGGCGTCTTCGTTGAACATTTCGTAGAAATCCCCCATCCGGAAAAACAGGATGGCGTCCGGATGGTCCCGCTTGATGCTCTGGTACTGCTGCATCACCGGGGTGTCGTCGGGATCGGATTTCTTCTTTTTAACGGTCTCGGTCATTTTAAAGCTTCAGTTTCTGAAACAGGGGTTGCAGGCGGTTGTAGGTGCTTTCAATGAGTTCCGGAAGCACCTTGGTTTCGGAAAGCACCGGCATGAAATTGGTGTCGCCCGTCCACCGGGGCACGATGTGGGCGTGGATATGGTTGTCGAAACCCGCGCCGCCGCTTTTGCCGATGTTGTAGCCGACGTTGAAGCCTTCAGGAGCATAGACCTGGCGTAGAATATCCATGGACTTCTGGATCAGTTGGCCGTTTTCCATCAGTTCCGCCTGGTTCAGCCGGGTCAGGCAATCCAAGTGACGGTACGGGGAAACCATGAGGTGCCCGTTGGAGTACGGGAAGATGTTGATGATGACGAAACAGTGCTCGCCCCGGTACAGGATTTTTTTGCCGGAGTCATCGTTCGCCGGAGGAGCGGTGCAGAAGACGCACTCCGCGGTTTTATCCGACACGATATACTCCATTCTCCAAGGGGCCCAGAGTTTGTCCATGGGGGCCGGGTCTCCGGTGTGCGGCAATCGCGGTCAAAAATTGCTGGTCCCCGACGGCCGTCGGCCGGGAAACAGGCTTTCGAAAATCATCTGGGTTTTGTCTTTCATGACGCGGGCGTCTTGCGGGGACCGTTCGTGGTCGTAGCCCAGCAGGTGGAGTATGCCGTGAATGGCCAGCAGGATCAACTCCTCATTGAAGCTGAGATGATGCTCCTCCGCCTGGCGGGCCGCTGTCTCCACCGATATAACCACGTCGCCCAGCAGGGTTTTCCCCGATTCGTTGACGGCCTCTTCGTCTTGCGGGAAGGATAACACATCGGTGGCCTGGTCGAGCTTGCGGTAGGTCTTGTTCAATTGGCGGATTTCGGCGTCGTCGGTTAACAGCAGGCTCAGCTCGCACTCGGTTTCTTCCAGATTTTCAAGAACTTGGGCGATCTGGGACCGGAATTGTTCGGGATCGACCGGATGGTGTTTTTGGTTGTTTTGGAGCAGAATTTCCATGTCTGGCCGATAAAGGGAGGGGTCAGCCGGAATCGGGATCGGAATGCTTCTGGTTGTTGGCGACGCGCTCGTCCTCGTAGGCGTGGACGATGTGCTTGACCAAGTCGTGCCGGACCACGTCCTTTTCGTTGAAGTGGATGATCCGAATGCCCTCGATTTTTTTCAGGATATTTTTGGCGTGAATGAGTCCGGATGGGGTGCCTGTGGGCAGGTCGACCTGGGTGATGTCGCCGGTGACCACCATCTTGGAGCGGAACCCCAGCCGCGTCAGAAACATCTTCATCTGCGGCACTGTCGAGTTCTGGGCTTCGTCCAGAATGACAAAGGCGTCGTTGAGCGTGCGGCCGCGCATGTAGGCCAGCGGGGCGATCTCGATATAGCCTTCCTGAATCATCTGCTGGGCCTGGTTGTACTCCACCATGTCGTACAGCGCGTCGTACAGCGGCATAAGATAGGGATGGATTTTCTCGGCAATATCGCCCGGCAGGTAGCCCAGTTTTTCGCCGGCTTCCACCGCGGGCCGGGTCAGGATGATACGCTGGTATTGGTGCTTGAGAAAGGCCTCCACCGCCATGGCCACGGCGAGATAGGTCTTGCCGGTTCCCGCCGGCCCGATGGCGACCACGATGTCGTGTTCGCGGATCGACCGGATCATTTCCCGCTGGTGGGTTCCCTTGGGGGTGATGAACCCTTTTTTCGGGGATACGGTGACCCGCTCGCTGAACAGGGAGATCAGGTTCACTTCCGGGTCCTCCGCCGCCAGCCGGATGGCGAATTTGATGTCTCCGTTCTGCAGTTTCTGGCCCTGGCCCATCATCTCCTGCAGTTGCAGGAGCAGGCGTTCGACGGCTTCGACGTCTCTCGCCTCGCCGGAGATTTTGATATGGTTTTCCCGGGTGGTAATGCGGACGTTGAACTTTTTTTCGATCTGTTTGAGGTTGAGGTCCTGGGTTCCAAAAATATCCGGAATATACTGGCCGGTTTCGAGGAGTAAATCTCTGGTGGTGGAGTCGTTCAAACGGTTCAATTTCCTGCGAGTGATTGATGCCTCATTATAGCTCTTGGTTTTCAGCGATGTCAAATCCTACGGCCACTTCTATCCCTTATTTTTAAAAGGGTTACGGCTAGCCCAAAGGACCCTCCGCTACCCGCGGTGGCCCGAGATCAGGCTTAGGAATTCGCTCCGCGTACTGGGATTGGATTTGAAAAATCCCAGCATCGAGCTGGTGGTGGTGTAGGCATTCTGTTTTTCCACGCCCCGCATGGACATGCACAGGTGAAGCGCATCGATCACCACGGCGACGCCTTTCGGTTTCAGAATACTCTTCTGCAGGCAGTTGGCGATCTGGGTGGTCAGCCGCTCCTGCACCTGCAGGCGCCTGCTGAACGCTTCGACGATTCGCGGAATCTTGCTGAGCCCGATGATTTTGCCGTCGGGCAGATACGCCACGTGGCATTTCCCGAAAAACGGAAGCATATGGTGCTCGCATAGGCTGAAGACGTCAATGTCCTTCAGGATCACCATTTCGTCGGTATTGGGGTCTTCATACAGGGCGCCGTTGACCATCTCTTCGATATTGACCCAATACCCGCCGGTCAGAAATTTCAGCGATTTGGCAACGCGTTCCGGGGTGTTTTGCAGGCCCTTACGCGAGGGGTCCTCACCCAGTTCAACCAGTAATTTTTCAATCAACTCTTTCACGGAAATTTCCTCTGTAAATTACGAAATTGCGTTCGGATTCGTACAGTTTGATTTCGTGCAACTGGCCGCTTTCCAGCCGGGACTCCAGCACTTTCCAGAATTGGATGGCCAAGTTTTCCGCCGTGGGAATGATGTCCTTTAAAAAGGGAACATCGACGTTCAGGTTCTTGTGATCCACCTTGAAAATGATCTCTTCATGGACCAGCTTTTTGAGCGCCTTGAGGTCCAGCACCATCCCGGTTTCGGGATGGACTTCTCCGCGGACGGTCACCTCCATCACGTAATTGTGGCCGTGGCCGTTGGGATTACTACACAAGCCGAAGACTTCCGCGTTTTTTTCGTCGGAAAATTCAGGGTTATGCAGCCGGTGGCTGGCGCAGAATTCGAGTTTTCGAGTGATATAAATCATACCTATTTCAGGTATTTGCGTTTGTTATCAGTGGTGTAAAAGCCGGGTCCGTACAGATGGAAGGTGGAGTTGGGAATGGTTTTCTGGAGCTTGCCTCCACAATGCTCGCAGGTGTCCAGAGGGCGATCGTCCACTTTTTGCAAAACCTCCGTGTGCTTTTTGCATTGTTCGCACTGATACTCATATATCGGCATGACCCAGTCCTCCAAAAATCAATCCCATCCCCTCCATTCATTTTTTATTATACCATCCGGGACCCAGTGTATTTCCTGTTTTTCCTCTCGCAGCTGCCTGAGAAAAATTTCAAGAGTTTTCGAGATATTATCCTTTAACTCATCTATAACAAAGACTTTTGTTGGTAAAGTCAGTCCGAATTCCTGCTCGTAGATTCCGACCATGATGCCGACGCCGTCGGTCAGAATCTGGAGAATGATAAATTTTTCCAGCCGGTATTTTTTCTGCACGGCCTCCGGCATCATATAGGTGAAATTCTCTTTCTTGCTGCCGGAGCGCATGATTGCTTTGCCCGATTCAACTTTCTTGAAACCCAGCGACTGGACGGTTTCTTCCAATTCGGGGAAAATCATCTTCCTGGGAAAGACCACCAGACCAAAGTTTAGCGGATTGGAGTAGAGCTGGTATTCATACCCGGAACCCGCCGTATTCCCTGAGACAGGAAGGGCGAGGACCAGAATCCATGCCCAAACGGTGACGGCCATTCGTGTCCGGATCTGTCTTTTCATCGGTTCCCTTTCCGGGGATTGCCCGGTTATTCCTGGATCTCGGTCTGGCTGAAGAAATAGGAAATTTCAAACGCCGCGTTCTCGGCGGAGTCCGATCCGTGGACGGAGTTTTTTTCGATATCGATGGCGAAGTCCTTGCGGAGGGTGCCCGCGTCCGCGTCTTTGGGATTGGTGGCGCCCATCAGGGCGCGCCATTCCGGGATGGCGTTATTGCGGGCCAATACCAGAAGAACCACCGGACCGGTGCACATGTAAGCGGTCAAGTCTTTGAAGAAGGGCCGTTCCTTGTGAACATAATAAAACCTTTCTGCGACAGGCAGGGTCAACTGCGTCCGTTTCATGCCCGCAAGGCGGAATCCGTTGGATTCGATCCGGTCCAGAATTTTTCCTATGAGATTGCGTTCAACCGCATCGGGCTTGATAATCGCCAGCGTTTTTTCCATAATTTGAATGATACTCCCGTTAAAAAGAATGGTCGATCCGGATAAAAAAAAAGGTATTTGGGCGGGGCCCAAATACCTTTGAAATTCCAATCGGAAATATTATCTCAGAACCACGCCGACGCGTTTGATCACAAACCGGTCTTCCAGGTTTTCGATCCATGTCATTTGGATGGCGTTCTTTTTTGCGACTTCATCACAAATATAGACACAGATTTCGCAGGATTTGCACCGGTCCACCGAGACGTAGGCCGACTTGTCCTGTTCGCTGTAATTGATGCAATTGGATTCCGGACAATATGTCGTACAGAGGTGGCAATTGGATTGGGAGCAAATATCCTTATTTACATCAGCAATGTAATACATGATTTCTCCAGTAAGGGCTCGTTAAACAGCAACCGTTTTTTCTTCTGATTCCGCGTGAACGCCCCATTTATGATCGACGGCGTATTGGTAAGCCGCCATGAGCGCGTCCGTGTTCGCCTGGAGCAGTTTCGCCTTTTTGGCGAATTTCTTTTCGATGACGCTGTCGAGGGCGGCGGTTCCGCCGGAAACAACGATACCTTTCCCGATGAACCGGTCCTTAACGGATGCTTTCAGCGAATCCGTGTCCGGCATGCCAAGAATG
>CAYPKH010000069.1:0-2000 GCA_964411245.1 uncultured Nitrospina sp. | reverse complement strand
CTGAATCCCTTGGAAATGACCACCCCGTTGCTCAGGATATGAGACGCGGTGACGACACCCTGACCGCCCAGTCCGGCCATACGCACATTGTAACGTTTAACTTCTAACATGGGTTTGCAACCTCCTCGTTATTTTTTGATTTTCGCTTTGGCTAGTTCTTTATGTTTCTTTTCAACTTCGGTGATGTAGGCTTTGGCGTCGTCTGTCATGAATTCTTCGAAACCATACCGTTCCTTTTCTATATCGAAGGCGTCCTGCATAACATCGGGAGTAGGGATGGCATATTCAATGTTGCAGGAGGTATAGGCCTGAATATACGTGGGGCCGATTTCCCGCGCGATCAGAACCGCCCGGCGGATGGTGCGCATGACGCGGGAAGGATTGGTCGGCGCGATTTGCACGATATAGGCGCAACCGGCAACCTTGGCCAGACTCAGGGCATCGATTTTGTCCACCTCTTTCCCCCGGGGAGCCATTTTCAAAATCTGCCCCTTCAGGGTCATGCCGCTTTCCTGACCGCCGGTGTTGCCGTACACTTCGTTGTCCAGCATGATGGTGGTGAATTTTTCCCGGCGGAACCAGGAATGCATGAGGCCCTGGAACCCGATATCGATCAATCCGCCGTCACCGGCCATGACCACCACGTCTTTGAACTGATTGGGAAAGCGCAGTTCCAAGCCGCGTTTCAGCCCGGAAGCCACGGAGTTGGAATCGCCGTAGTTCCCGTAAATAAACGGAATGTTGGCCTGGGCGATGGCGAGACGTCCGCAACCGGCGGTCCCGACATTGATGGTGTGTTCCGGATTGGGCAGAGCCATCATGACCAATCGGATGAACAGGGTCATGGCACAGCCGGCGCACATGGGATGCTCTTCGACGAGTTCCTTGAATTTGCCCATTTCACTGACTTTCACCTCGCGGCCGTACTGACCGTGTTTGATCAGATCCCGGTATTCGATGGGCAGCAGTTCTTCAAAACCTGGAGAAGGCCTGACAGTTTCTAATGACATGGTTTAGTACCTTTCATATATGAATTTCGTTAGTTTCGCTTGAAGTAGAACTAAATCTATTTTCAAAAGGAAAACCCGGGTTTTCCCTGAAAAAATAGGTTGTGAATGATCGGTTAAAGGCCATCAGTATAATCAAATGACCGCAGCAATTCAACCTCCGATGATTGAACTTATTTGCGGCCTTTTGCCAGCCATTCCAGAATCATTTCCGTCGGCATGCTCATGCCGCCGTAAACGCGCGGTCCCGGAACAATATCAGCGGTTATTTTGCCGTACATAGTGGAGCACAATTCCTTGTGCAACCAACCGGCCTGGTTGAATTCCGGAACCAGAATCCGTTTGGCATTTTTCAATGCCGCAAGAATCTCTATTTTCGGCCAGGGACGAATGGTTTTGATTTTAATCAATCCGACTTTCCGTCCGGCTTCGCCTTCCTGACGAACCGCTTCCCGCGCCTGGGAAACACAGGCGCCGGAGGAAACGACGAAGGTATCGGCATCGGGATTGATCACTTCGATCAGATCGCCGATATACTTTCTCCAGTACTTGGCGGAACGCTCAACCGCCGCAAAGACTTCCTGCTGCCAGCTGGCGTGCATGTGGTAACTGATGAAGTTGCTTTTCTGAATGGGAGAGTCGCGGGAAATACGCGCCGGCGGATTTTCGTTGTCCATCGACGGTACCGCGTTACGCCAGCCGTCACGCGGCGGCAGTTTATAATCTTGAGAAAACATGGCCACCTGACCGCGGGCGTGGGTGACGAAGAAACCGTCGACTGAAACCACGGCCGGCAAGGTGACGTCCACTTCCTCCGAGACCATGAAGGCGGCCAGGGAATAATCAAAGAAGTCCTGCTGGTTTTCGGCATGGGCGTGCAGAATGCCGGTGTTCAGCAGGAAGGAAATTTCAATATTGTCGGGCTGAATAGCGAGAGGCGTGTTGATGACCCGGCACATGTTCATCAGCACCAGCGGGGTGCGCGCTCCGGGC
>CAYPKH010000068.1:0-7893 GCA_964411245.1 uncultured Nitrospina sp. | reverse complement strand
GTTGAGAAGAACCATTTCTTCCTTATATTACATCATTTTTTAATGAATGCACCCCGTATCGGCGCGAGTGACGTCTTATTCGCCGTCGCCCGGGGCGGAATCCCCCTTGCCAGGCCCTTTGTTTTCAATATCTTTTTTGAACATCACCCGAACCAGCACCACCCCCACCACAATCCCGATATAGGGCAGGACTTCGTACACCTCGAGCAAACCCTTGCCCAGCACCCCGTAATCGCCGCGGCCCAATTGCGTCAATATTCGGTTTCCCGATCTTTCGACCACTAAAATTAGGAGTTGGATGACAACGCCGCATACCAATCCGATGAATCCCCCGAATCCGTAATAAAAATATTTCATATTATCCATGAGACGATCTTCCTGCGGACTCCGCCGGACCGGTGGGGTTCCTGAATTCGTGCGACTTTCTGCTGGCATTCACTGGCTTCTAATTATATACAATTATATACAAAGAGATTCCCAGTTATCCAGAGAGAAAGGAGAGCTTTGCATAACCCGAAGAGCCGGGTGATTGTTGCTTTAGGATTTCAAAACCCAGATTCTTCGTCCCTTTGGTCCTCAGAATGACAAACACATCCAATTTGTCATCCTGAGCGCCAGAGAAGGATCTAGGTTTATCCTGATTGCAATACTTATGCAAAGCTCTCGAGGGAAAGGAGGTATCATGCGATTGAACAACAAAACCGCCATCATCACCGGAGGCGCCACCGGCATCGGCCTGGCCTGCGCCCGGCTGTTTACCCGGGAAGGCGCGCGGGTCGCTATTTTCGGCCGGCGCCAGGACCGGCTCGATCAGGCCCGGAAGGAAATCGGCGATTCGGTCCTGGCCGTTCAGGGCGACATCACCCACGAGCAGGATATCCAACGGCTGGTCGACACCACCCTGAAGGAACTGGGCAAGGTGGATATTCTCGTCAACAACGCCGGAACCTTCACCGGCGGTCCGCTTCACGACACCGATGCGGAGGCCTGGGACCGGGTGTTCAATATTAATATGACCGGCGTCTTCCAATTGACCCGGCGGGTGCTGCCGTCCATGGTCGAGCAGGGTTCGGGCAGTATCATCCACATCAGCTCCATCTTGGGGATGGTCGCCATGCCCCAGACCGCGGCCTACAACGCCTCCAAAGGAGCCCTCAACCAGTTCAGCAAATCCATCGCCGTGGAATACGGGGCGCAGGGCATCCGCTCCAACGCCCTCTGCCCGGGCATGATCGAAACGGAAATGACCGAAGAACTGCGTAGCGATACCGCCTTGATGGAAGAATGGATAAAGGACTATCCGCTGGGCCGTTTCGGACAACCGGAAGAGGTGGCGCAGGCCTGCCTGTTTCTGGCCTCGGACGAGTCTGCCTTCATCACCGGCACCACCCTGCCCATCGACGGCGGATATACGGCTCTGTAGAAACCGCCGCAACACCCTCCCTCACCCACAAGAAATCTGTTGTCTGTCCAGTTCCCGGACGGTAACCTGATAAAGATGGTAAAAGCGGAGCTTTTGACATCTGTGATTTAAGCGTTAAATGATTAAGTGGCCTTGGAACAATTAAAATCTAAATTCAAAGATCTTTGCAGGTTTGGTTTGGACATCTGAGTTGTTATCAAAGGAATAGGGATCCCAATTGTCCCGGTCCCTGGTGGGATTATAAAGGGAAGAGGTTTTCTTCTTGATTCGGTCATTTTGAATGGTCAATTTGTGTTCCTCTGACTCTCGCCAAATATTTTTTGGTTTTTTAGGAGCTCTCCATTCACCTGATGAATCGAAAATTCTCTTTGATAATGGAATCTTTGAGTCCTCTTCAATAGACCTATTCGAGGAAGGATTCGCAAAGACGATAAAATTGCCCCACAGAAATAGTCCAAGCGCTAAAAGAAAAACAAGAACTGGTTGAGAATACAATCGTTCCTGCCCACCAAATTTATACGAAGAAATTTCTATTTCCATTTCAATGATTTAAACCAGTAGTCGTGGGTGGACGTCAGCCAGGTATCCGTTTCTCGAGCAATAACCCAGGAATTTAAGAAGTTGAGAAAATCCGGGTCTCCTTTGTTGATTGCAAACCCAGCCTTGGTGGCTAAGAGCGGCTCAGATAAAGGGACATCCACTTTGCCGGGGTGATCCAATGCAATAAACCGAGGAATCGGTTTAGCTTCCAGGTAAGCATGGATTTTTCCGGTTACTATGGCGTCTTCGGCATCATTGCTTTTTTTGAAAGCCATAATCGAAGCCTTGTTGAATATTCGTTTGGCGAGACCCTCCGAAACAGTTGCTGATATTACCCCTATTTTAATGGCTTGCCGGTTGAGTTCTTCAACACTTTTTATGTCTTTCGTGCGTTCAATATTGTCGCCAAGCTGATTCCTGATGTGGCATAGGGCAAACTAAAATTCACTTTCAAGGCCCGTTGCGGGGTAATCGCCATGCCCGCTATAATAATATCTATTTGGCCTTCTTTAAGAGCAGGAATCAGTTTTTCCCAATTATAGGAAATCAGTTTAGGAGTTACTCCCATATCCTTTGACAGCTTTTTGGCTACATCAATTTCAAAGCCTATTAACTCCCCATTTTTATCCTTAAAAACCCATGGAGTGAATATAGAAACACCTATGCGAAGGATTCCTTTTTCCCTTATTTTATTAAAACTTGGATGAGATGCTGTTTCATTTGCCGCCGCTGACTGGATAATTCCCACAAAAAAGAAAAGAAAAAGAATAATCCAAGCAGGTAAACGATGTGTTTTAAAAAGTTTTGTTTGAATCATAAGATGTGATTATCCTCAAGTAATCGGAAAAAATTTGAATGTGTCATGGTAAAAAATTTTCTGGGTCATTATATTCGAAATGATAAAGGGATTGGATTAAATTTAAAATACTTCATAAGATTGAAAAGTGATTATAATTGCCTGACACCGGTTCCCCCTGAAAAATCTTAAGAGATAAGAACTCCCACCCCTCCTTCATCCTCCCCTTGGGCAGGGGAGGGATATTAAGATAGAAAATTGAGCCCCGGCGCTTCGCCGGCGGCTATACGGCCCTGTAAACGCGGTGTTGACTGGCCCCCGCCCGGAGTTTAGAATCCAGGATCACCATTGTCATGGAGCTGGGAATAGGGTTGCGGCCCGCTTCCGGACCGTTTTTTTGGATGGGAACCTTATGAAATATGAAGTGGTCATTGGGCTGGAAGTGCATGCCCAGCTGAAAACCCGGTCCAAGATTTTTTGTGCCTGCTCGACGGAGTTCGGCAAGCCGCCCAACGCCAACACCTGTCCCATCTGCCTGGGCATGCCGGGCGTTCTGCCGGTGCTGAACAAAAAGGTCGTGGAGTACGCCATCAAGGCGTGTCTGGCGACTCATTGCACCGTCCAGCCGATGAGCCGGTTCGCCCGCAAAAATTATTTTTATCCCGACCTGCCGAAGGGCTACCAGATTTCCCAGTACGAGCTCCCCCTCGGGCTCGCCGGCTACATCAACATTCAGACCAACGGTTCGGCGCGGAAAATCGGGTTGACCCGCATCCATCTGGAAGAAGACGCCGGCAAATCCATTCACGGCGAAAATCTCGGACGGCCGGGCTACAGTTATATCGATTACAACCGCACCGGCGTCCCGCTCATTGAAATTGTCAGCGAGCCGGACCTGCGCTCGCCCGCCGAAGCGCGGGAATACCTGACCCAACTCAAAGCCATTCTCGGCTACACCGAGGTCAGCGACTGCAACATGGAAGAAGGCAGTCTGCGATGCGATGCCAACGTGTCCCTGCGGCCCGTGGGTCAAACGGAACTGGGAACCCGGACCGAAATCAAAAACCTCAACTCCTTCAAGTTCGTGCAGAAAGCCCTGGAGTATGAAATCGAGCGCCAAACCAGGGTGCTGGATCAGGGCGACGCCGTGGTCCAGGAAACCCGTTTGTACGATGCGGACAAGGGTGTTACCTTTGCCATGCGGTCCAAGGAAGAGGCGCACGACTACCGCTATTTCCCGGAGCCGGACCTGGTGCCCATCGTGTGCGATGCCCCCTGGGTCGACGCCATCCGGCAATCCCTGCCCGAACTGCCGGAAGCAAAACGGAAACGGTTCGTCACGGAATACGGCCTGCCGGAATACGACGCGGGCGTGCTCACCCGTTCGAAGGCGCTGGCCGATTATTTTGAATCCTGCGTGAAGCTGTTCGACCAACCCAAAACCCTCAGCAACTGGATCATGGGAGACCTGCTGAGGGAATTGAAAAACAACGATCAGGATATCGAAGATTGCCCGGTCACTCCGGAGCGGCTGAGCGATCTGTTGAAGCTGATCGACGACGGCACGATCAGCGGTAAAATGGCCAAAACGGTGTTCGAAGAAATGGTTGCCTCCGGCAAGCCGCCGGGAGAAATCGTCAAGGCCCGGGGGTTGACACAGATCACCGACGAGTCCGCCCTGCAAGCGATGGTGGAGGATGTGATCGCCGCCCATCCCGAGCAGGTGGCCGACTATAAAGGCGGCAAGGACAAACTGATGGGCTTTTTCGTCGGCCAGGTCATGAAAGCCAGCAAGGGCCAGGCCAACCCGGCCCTGGTCAACCGGTACTTGAAGGATAAGCTGAGTTCCTGATGATATTTTCGAACGCCCGTTTCAAAAAAGTTTTCGCGCTGGTGTGTATTGCAGGCGGGGCTCTCTTGATGGCCGGCTCCCCCGCTCCGGCGGACCCGCCCGCCCCGGTGGAAAAAATCTGGTCGCAGGACAAACGGTTTGTCGACAATGGAGACGGAACCATCACCGATATCCAATCCGGGTTGATGTGGATGAAAAAGGATTCGTACCTGGAAACCGGCCATTGGATCACTTGGCTGGAATCCTCGGCCTACGTCAAAAAACTCAATGAGGAGGGATTTGCCAACTATTTCGACTGGCAGATGCCGGCCTTGAAGGAACTCAAAACGTTGTACGAACCCCACAAGACCAACAGTCAGCAGGTCGGGAGTGAAATGAAAATTCATATCGACCCGATCTTCGCGAAGGAGGGTTCGGGGGCCTGGTGGTCGTTGGAAACCAACGGGCATTTCAATGCCTTCGGGGTAGAATTCAATAATGGAAAAAGGTTTTCGGCGCCTAAAAAATCGAAAGCCCGGAAAGCGGTGCGTCCCATGCGGGTGGTTAATCCCTGACGGCCCCTCAACAGAAAAGGAGTTTATTTTGAAGCGGCGGGATTGGAAGTTGCTATGGATCGGTGCCGGCCTGGTGGTGAGTTTCATGGTGTTCGGTTCAGGCGCCCACGCCGGGTTCCCGGGAATGGACATCGTCTTGTGGGATGAACACCAGGCCAAAGAGGACCGCAACAATCCCGCTTACCTGAAGTTTCTCGAACTGGTCGAGAAGAACCAATACGACGAAGCCATGCACCTGATCGACCGCGCCCCCCGGGAAAATCCGCGCAAAGGCACGCCTCTGGTCCTGAAATCCCTGCTCCTCTATGAAATGAAACGTTACAAGGAGTCCTACACGATTCTACAGCAGGGGCGAGACATCCAGCGCCGGCACCCGGCGATTTCCTTCGCGCATTGCCGGATTTACCGCACCCTTGGAAATGTGGAATATTCGGACCGCGCCTGTAAAATCGCCGTGCATCAGCACCCCAACAGCAGGGATTCGCATTATCAGTTCGCGCAAACCCTGGCCGGGATGGGACACATGGAGCTGGCCAACCGGGAGCTGGCCCGCGCGGCGGAGCTGGACGCCTCCAACGGAATCTACCATTACGAACGGGGCATGAATTTCTTTTACCTGAACGACCTGGCCCAGGCCGAGCGGTCCTTTCTCAAAGCCTTGTCCCTCGACCCGGAGGATCTGGAATCCGGCTACCAGCTGGGATACCTGTACACCCTGCAAAAGAAATTTCAGAAAGCCGAGGAGTACCTGAACCGGATCTGGCAAACGCGTCAGGATCATCCCAAGGTGGAAGCGTCCCGGACCTTGATCGAGCTCATCAAAAAAGGCGGCACGGACCAACTGCCCGCACGAGTCGGCCCGCACCAGCATCATCTCAACCGGTCGCGTGCGTTGTATCAGTCCGGCGAGTACGGTCTATCGCTGTTCGAAATCCAGACCGCCGCCCGCCTCAAACCGGACGATAAAGCCACCCATCAGGTGCTGGTGGCCCTCGCCAGCCTGCTGTTGCGACTGGACCTGACCGAAAAATCGGTCAAGCAACTCATGAGCGCCCATTCGAAGGACACCGTCCTGCAAGCCAAAGGATATCAGGAATTGGGAGATTTACGGGTGATGCGGGGCCAGCTGGACCAGGCACGGGCCTATTATGAAAAATCGCAGGCCCTGGGCGACCCGGACGGGTTGGCCAAAATCAGTCTGGCCGAACTGCCCGCGCAAACTCCGGACACCCGGCCCGTGCTGGATTCCACAGAGCCGTTTTTCCATCCCGCCGAAGCGCTGAACCGCAAGGGCGAGGTGTTCGCGCATTACCGGATGTACCAGCGGGCGCTGGCGCTATACTCCCTGGCGCTCCGGTCGCATCCCGGACATTTGATGAGCCAGCTCAATATGGCGGCCGCCTATTACCATATGGGAGCGCCGCACAAAACCATCACCCTGCTGGAGCGCGCTCTCCTATCACATCCCGATCACGAAAACATTCTTTCGCACCGGGTGTTGCTGGCCAAAGCCTATGCGCAAAAAGGCGACCGGGAAGGAGCGATCGAAAACCTGAAGTTCATACAAAAGATTAAACCATCCGTCCTGAAAGCCCTGCACAACGACCCCGCCTTCAAAGAACTGAAGGGTCATGCGTTGTTTGGCCAATGATTTTGAGATTCCAACTCTTAGTGGACCCGCCTTAAAAACAAAATCGCTGAAAAAATAATAAGTTTGACAACTCCCTCTTTTCTTGTTTAGATGCTTAAAAATGGGCAATTCGGCGCAAAACAAGCAAGCTGATTGTTCAGTGAGCCCACCCAACTAAACGGAAAAGTGCCATGGAATTTTTTCAAGGCGGGAAAACATCTGGAGTCGTGTGCTTGCGAATATGTTTTGCAGGATTGTTCCTTTTTATGCTCCTGGCACCTCATCAGGTTTATGCGGATGCCTGCATGAACGCCAGCCAGGAACTGCGCGGCAGTTTTGAGGTGACCCAGGGCCGCGGCGGCATTTGGGGATACATGGAAAAAATCTCTTCCCTTAGAGGCGATTCCATGATCGGATTTCAGGTGGACGGCAAATTATCACGCATCATTGTAATCTTTGAAACCAAATGCGCCAAAACGAACAAGCCCTCCAAAACGGATTTTGAAAAAATTGAAAGCATCCTGAGCGATGCGCGGATGATCTTCAACCTGAGGCCCGGCAGGAATCCTGTCAAGGAAATCAAGACGAAGATCTTCGGGCTCAACGCCAGCCTCGACAAACTGATCAAAGAGCTGGAAACCTAGAGCACATTCTGAAGCGGTTATGGTCAAAGAAGGCAATAAGGCTCCCGATTTTTCAGCGGTCGATCAAAACGGAAACAAAGTCAAGCTGAGCTCCTTCAAGGGCAAAAAGAACGTCGTCCTATATTTTTATCCCAAAGACATGACCCCCGGGTGCACCACCGAAGCCTGCGATTTTCGCGATCAGTTCAAAAAGTTCAAAGGCACGGAAATTCTCGGCGTCAGCACCGACCCGCCGGAAAGACATCAGAAATTTATCGGCAAATATGACTTGCCGTTTACCCTGATCAGCGATGTCGATCAAAAAGTGGTGAACAAGTACGGCGTCTGGCAGGAAAAAAAGCTCTATGGCAGGAAGTTTATGGGCATCGTGCGGAGCACGTTTGTCATTGACAAGTTCGGTGTCATCCGGAAAATTTTTCCCAAGGTCAAAGTCAAAGACCATGTCGATGAAGTG
>CAYPKH010000067.1:0-8007 GCA_964411245.1 uncultured Nitrospina sp. | reverse complement strand
GGTATTTTCTATAGTGCCTGAGATAGCTTCGATTTCCTTCTGCGCTTTCCTGAATTTTTCCAGCAAAGCGGAGATCTTCTTCAGCCGGTCGATGTTCGCAGGGTCCGTCCAGTTTTTGGAGAATTTCAACATCTGGGCATTCGCAGGATCGATTTCATCATCCCAGGAGATGCCGCGTTCGGTCTTGAACTTATCCTTGCCCAGCAGCATCCAGCCGCGCAGGGCCGCCAGGGAATGGTTGATGCCGTTCATCATCGACATGCTCGCTTGCAGGGTCGGGGTACGCAAATCCACCACCCGGTCCGTCAATGCTTTGGTACTGTTGGTTTGCCAAATGGCGAGGCTAACGGTAATCAGAAGGATCAAACCCACTGTGGCAAACCCGCCGCCGATTTTCATTCCAACCTTCAAGTTCGTAAAAATATTCATGGTTTCCTCTTAAGTTAGTTATAGGTTTCCTCGTAATTAGTTACAAGTTTTGGGTTCGATCAAGCAGTTCTGGTTCAACATTTTGATTGTTACATTCGCCCGCGGCCGTTTGAGGGGCCCGACCCGCCAGGGCCGGGCGGTGTTCCGCTCATGATGCGTTGCGTGGCCTATTAAGCCTTACCTAAGTTGCATCGTTCCTGAGCCGAACATACCCAAACCTGTGAAAATTGATGGCATTCATAAATCCATCCCGGCCACCAACCGCATGATTATTGATATAACTACATTTATTGGTATTGTAAATTTAATAAAACTAAAAAAATATTAACAATCTGCGCCCTTTGCGATTGATAAAGTCCTTCTGCCCCTCCCGGTAGCCAACCGCATGGTTACTTTAATTGATACATTTATTGGTATTGTAAACTTAATGCAATTCAAAATATCCCTGGACCCTGCGACCCTTTCCTGCCAGCCCCCTCCAAACCCCCTGAGGGAAGGTGATTGAGGCTGGCAGGATCAGGTCTTTTTTCTTAATGGCCTATTTGTTCCAATTGTTGTTGCAAGAGGCCGTTGGGCTAATTATTGTTACATTTAGATGTAATGTAATTATAATTGAATTGCAACCCTTTTTTTCAATCAATTTGGATACCCGTTTTAGAGGGTCTGTTTTTTGGGATTCAGGATCGAGTCTTTTTATAAAAGGCCAATTTGATCCAATTTTTGTTCCAAAAGGCCGTTGGGCTCATAACTATTACATTTAGATTTAATGTAATTATAATTGAATTGCAACCCTTTTTTTCAATCCATATGGAACACCTGTTTTAGAGGGTTTGCCTTCTATATGAAGAGCCTGTCCTGAACTTGCCGAAGGCCTCTTTGACCGAGTCAATACAATAGATGGTCTTTGCGGATCGCCTGAAAGTTTTTCAGATCGCTCTGCCAGGAGTTCTCGATATCCCGCAGGGATTGCGGGCCGTTAAGGAGGGTTTCCCGCAACTCCGGATGGCCGTACAACAGGTCAATGGCCGGGCGGTCACTGACAAATTCGTAGGCCTCGGTGCGCCACTTAAAAACCTCGGGAAACAGGCGGGCGACGGCCCGCATCACCGCGATCCCGGTGATCACCGGTTTGAAGGCGGCGCGGCCGGTCACATGCAACTGCACCCCGCCGCAGATTTCACCGGCGCATTTCTGAAACGCCGGTTTGAAATACTGGGGACGGAACCGCACGCCAGGGAGATCGTCCTCCGCCAACGCCTGGGACAACCGATGGGCGTCGATGCCCGGCGCGCCGCACCATTCGAACGGCAGGGTGGTGCCGCGTCCTTCCGACAACTGGGTACCTTCGATCAGGCACATGCCGGGATACACCGTCGCGGTGGATACCGCCGGCATGTTGGGGGAGGGGGCCACCCACAGCAGACCCGTCTGGTCGTACCACATCTCCCGTTGCCAGCCCTGCATCGGGATCACGGTGAGGTCGCACCCGATGCCGATAGGGTCGTTGAACAGTTTCGCCAGTTCGCCGACGGTCATGCCGTGGCGGTTGGGCAGAGAATATTGGCCGACGAAGGAATGCCAGCCTTCACGCACGAGATTGCCTTCGACCTGCACGCCGTTGATGGGGTTGGGCCTATCGCACACCACGACGGGGACGCCCGCCTCCTTACAGGTGTGCATGCAATTGGCCAGGGTATAAATGAAGGTGTAATAGCGCGCGCCGATGTCCTGGATGTCGAACACCAGCGTGTCGATATCCTTCATTAATCCGGGATCGGGAGTCAGCGAGGCGTGATCCTTCCCGTACAGACTGACGATGGGAGTGCCGGTGGCGGGCTCGGTGCCGTGGCCGACCTCCGCCATGTCCTGATCGACGCCGTACAATCCGTGCTCCGGGGCAAACAGTTTGACCAACTCGAAATCCTGGTGCCGGTGGAAATGGATGAAAGACGGGACACCGTCTCCGGCCACGCTGGTGTGGTTGACCACCAGGCCGATGCGGTTTCCTTTGAGATAGTTTTTGGGTTCGGCCAGGAGCCGGTCAAGTCCGGTGGTGACCTTGTTCATGGGCGCGGCGGGTTGGGGGTCATTAAGGCGAATCCGTTGCGGGAAACTTAAAACCTTTGTGGATGACGATGATATTGGATTCTTCATCGACGTGAAACCGTTTTCTGTCCTGCTCCGGATCATAACCGATTACGGTACCGGGGGGAATCACCACATCCTTGTCGATGATCGTCATGTTGATTCTGCAATTGGCCCCGACATGGACCCGGTCCATGAGGATGGAGTTGATGATGGCGGCGCCGGTGTCGACCTTGACGCTCCGGCCCACCACCGAATCCTGCACGATGCCGCCGCTGATGATAGTGCCTTCGGAGACCAGGCTGTTGATGGCCCGCCCGCGCCGCCCGTCCTGATTGAACACGAACTTGGCGGGCGGCAACCCGAAGCCGGAAGTTTTGACCGGCCATTTCAGATTGTATAAATTGAACACCGGTTTGATGTTTCTGAGATCCATGTTGGCCTCCCAGTAACTGCCGATGTTCCCCACGTCGCGCCAGTAACCGATTTCCTCCGGCGTGATGTCCGGGACCCGGTTCTCGGCGAAGTCGTAGGCGAATACCGGATGCTCCTTATACAAAGAAGGCAGGATATCCTTGCCGAAATCGTGCGAGGAGTCCGGGTTCTTGGCGTCAGCGTGGAGGACTTCGGTCAAAAACGGTCCGTTGAAAATATAGTTTCCCATGGAGGCGAACGCCACCTCCGTCCGGCCGGGAATGGGTTGCGGGTTCTCCGGTTTTTCCTGGAACCCGACGACGCGGCTCGTGTGGTCGACCTGGATGATCCCGAAGTGCCGGGCTTCCTGGATGGGAACCGGGATCGCGGCGATGGTCACCTTGGCCATGCTCGAGATGTGGAAGTCGATCATCTGCTGGATGTCCATCCGGTAAATATGGTCGGCCCCGAAAATGGCAACCAGGTCGTATTCCTTATCCTGGATCAGGTTGATGTTCTGGTAAATGGCGTCGGCGGTGCCCCGGTACCAGCTATCCCCGGTCCTTTGCTGCGCGGGCACCGGCAGGATGAAATGATCGGGCAATATCGAGCTGAACCGCCAGCCCTCCTGCAAATGCTCGGTCAGCGATTGCGATTTGAACTGGGTCAGGACGTAGATGGAATATATTTTGGAATTGATGAAGTTGCTGAGGACGAAATCGATCAGGCGGTACTTGCCCCCGAACGGAACGGCCGGTTTAGCGCGGTCCATGGTGAGCGGGTAGAGGCGGCTGCCTTCGCCGCCGGCCATGATCATGCCCACGATATTCATAGGTTCAGCCAGGTACGCCCAATGCTTGCGGGTGAGCGGGAATAAAATGATGCCCCTTAGTGTCTCATAGATAACCGGTGGGGTTCAATGACCGTGAAAAACACAATAACCTTGCAATAATTCGCGGGTTTGACGTATGATGAGTGCATGAAAACCAGACAAATCAGTCTATTCATGGCCTGTTGCTGGCTGATCCTGGTGGCGTCCACCGCCACCGCGGGGTCCCTGCACCCCCAAGCTAACGCCCATGCGCATAAGACGGTGGCCGGCGAGGGCGCCCCCTGGAACCTGCATAACCCTAAAGCGGTGTCGCCCTTCGAGGCCCCAACCGGGGACATACGGCTCCATTGTGAGTTACTGGGGCACAATCCCCTGCTTCCCTGTCCGCATCATCAGATCCCTGCCGAGGGGAAGCGGGCCTGCTATGTGACCAATGATTGCGGCGGCGGGCCTTTTCCGGCACCTTCTTCAAGGTCCGTTGGAGACGCTCCCCGGTTTCTGGTTTCCGTGGCCGTTGCAGAAGCAGATATGCCGATTGTCATGACCGTGTGGAACCACGCGGTGCTTTATGATCCTTTCCATTCCCATTCGCTCGCCCGCCCGCCCCGGGCGCTCTGATCCCACCTTTTTGAATTCAACCCTCATTCCGTAAACGTTACCGGTCCGCAATGCACGGTGCTTCCTTTTCTTGAGGCTTGGCCAATGTTCTTTTAATGGCGGATTCGTGCGGACGAGGCATTTTTGAATCGGGTTTTTCAAAGGGAATGATCAGAATGCGAATGTTGCAATCGATTCTGTTGTGTATAGGTATATTTCTAATTACGGCCATCGCGGTAGCCGGGGAGAAAGAAATTTCTCTTTCGGATCTTGAGGATAAAGGCGTTGCCCTGCAGGACCTCAATCCTTTAAATGTGGAGACGAAGTCTCATGACGATCCGGCCAACCGGACTTTGATCTCGGGTTATCTCGTGATCTCTTACCGTCACACCGATAACGGATTTCCGGAGGCGTTTGGGAATGAAACGATATTTGGCGCCGATCCCGCCGGGACGCAGGAGTTCGGTTTCAATAAGCTGGAATTCGGGATCAACAAGCGGTTCTCAGATTATGCCTGGATAGCGGCGGCTCTGGAAATAGCCACGCATATCGAAGGGGGGGAAACGGAGATAGAAACGGAACTGGATGTTGGCCATATCAACCTGATGGCTCCTATTGGGAACGGGTTGATATTCACCCTCGGCAAATTCAATTCTCCGGTCAGTTTTGAGCAGGAAGATGCGCCGTTCCTGTTGCAGGCCACACACTCTCTTACCTACCAGTTCGCCTCGCCGGCCAAAATGACCGGGCTGATGTTGACCTATCCATTCAGCATCAATCTGGAGGCCCGCTTGATCGGGTTCAATGGATGGCAATCCGACGGCGATAATAACGACGGCAAGAGCCTGGCGTTTCAGCTCGGTTACGCCCCGGTGTACTGGGTGAACACCAAGTTTTCCTATATCGTGGGACCGGAGTTGGATGACAACTCGCGGGATACGCGCCATGTGCTCGACCTGGCGGCAACGCTGACTCCGGGAAATTGGCTGATCGGTCTGGAGGCGGCTTATGGCCGGGAGGAAAATCAGTCGCTCAGAAATCCCGGCGATCATGCCGAGTGGTTGAGCGGCCAGGTAACTCTGCATTACGATTTCGTCCGGTATTTTGGTTTGACGGGACGTTATAGCTTTCTGGCGGACATCGACGGAAGGGCGGATATCGAAGCGGCCCATCGTCAAAAAAGAACGATGAACGAAGTTACCCTGGCTCCGGTGTTTCATATTTCACCCGATTTTCTGGGGTACCTGGGCATGGGCATGATCCCGCAGTCGCAACACCTGATCTCCGGCATCGATGTGAGATTCGAGTACCGCTACGACTGGGTCCATGAAACGGGTCCTAACCCCATTTTTGAGGACGAAGCAGGCAACCCCGTCAACAACCGGCACAGTTTCATTGTGGAACTGGTAGCCCGTTTTTGAATATAATTCTATAAAGGAAAAACGATGAAAACCAAAACTGTGAACTTTGTGCTTGGGATGGTGTTGGGAATACTTTGGATGGCGCCGGAAGCGTGGGCCCATGTGTCCGCGAACGTGAAACTGCTGTCTATGAAGGAAACCCTACAGCGGCTTCTCCCCCAGGGAAAACTCTTCGTCAAGGAAGTTGACCTGACACCCGGCCAACTTGAAAAATTACGCTCGTTCGACAATTGGGATACTCGCGCCGCTCATTTCAAATTTTTCATCAGCCGGGACCAGCAGGGACGGTTGCGGAGGGTGATGATCTCGATGGTGGAGTTCACCCGACATGGTCCGGTAGTGGTGGCCGTTGCGATAGATCCTCAGGGTAAAATTACCGGGGCGCTTCTCACGGACACCCAAGTGGAACCGCTGAACTGGGTGGAACCGTTATTGAAGAAAAACTTCATGCAGGCATTTCAGGGAAAGAACAGCCAGATGCCTCTGACGTTGGACCCGCAATGGCAACAAGGTTTTTCCCGCATCAGCCAGGATTTTGCGTTGGTCATCGCCAACGCGGTTAAAAAATCCGCGCAGTTGTTCGATGTGGTGTTTGAGCCCGGGAGTGCCCGATAGATTATCGGTGTCTCCCGGTTGGGCCCGTGCTACAATCGCCGAAAATTATTCCGGCCAAGTTGAATCATGTACAAAAGATCAATAGGGATGTTTGCGTTGGGAATGTGGTGCCTGACGGGAGCCTTACCGGTATCGGCCGGGGTGACCGAGGTCGACTCCAATTTCGACGGCCAGATCGACCAGTGGCACCATGCCGCCGGCGGCCAACTCGAGAAAGTGGAATACGACATCGACCACAATGGCGCGGTCGACCAGATCCAATTCTTTAAGCGGGGAAAAGTTTTGGAGCGGATCGAATTCGATACCGACCATGACGGCACGTTCGAGCAGGTTCAGTATTACTCGGCGGAAAAGCGGATCGAACGGATCGAGAAGGATTCCAATGGCGACGGCCGGCCCGACTGGAAGGTCTTTTTCAACCCGGAAGGAAAGTTAATGCGCGGGGAACTCGACGGCAACCACGACGGCCAAACCGATGTCTGGGAATTTTATGACAACCGGGGCGCTCTGGAACGGATGGAGCACGATACCGGCCACAATGGGGCGGTCGACCGCTGGGACCGGTTTGTCGGGGGGAAAATGGTGGAGGCCGCCTTCGATACCAACGGCGACCAGAAGCCCGACCAGTGGCAGCACATGAACGCCTCGGAAAAGCTGGAGCGTGCGGAATACGACACCAACCACGACGAAAAGGCCGACCTGTGGGAAGTCTTCGATTCGGCCGGCAAAATCATCCGCGTGGAAAAAGACCGGAACTTTGACGGCGAGGTGGATCTCATTCAAAAACCGTAGGGCCGCCCGATGGGAGGCTCGATCGGCTCCGGATCAGGCGGCGTGCGGTTTTTAAAATAATCCTCGAACAACGGAAACTCCGGCCGCCAGGTGATATTGAACACCAGCAGGGGCTGGAACCGCCCCAGAAGGAACTGCGCCCGCAAATCCACCGTCGCGTTCACTTCGTCCGCCAACTGCCAGGTTTTGACGACCCCCACCTCATCGTATATCCGCGCACGGTAAAAGGGGTCGCCCTTGGACAACGGGATGCCGGGCATGGTGGCGTCGCCCCGCGGCGAATTGAAATCGAGACTGCCCCCCCGCCAATGCTGGTAATATATGTACGCACCCCCCACCGTAAGAAACGCCCGGTAGGCCATGCCCTCTTCGTCGACCTCCGGCAGAGCCGGCGGATCGTCGATGTTTTTCAGGTAATGAACGGTGAAGCCGATTTCATCGAGCCAGCCGGGAGTGCCACCGGATTTTTCGGGACGGTAAGTATAGCCGCCGCCCGCGCCCAGGCTTAAATTGTTGAACACACTGGGACCGGTGTTCTGTTGGCCGCCCAAGTGCACCCAGTACACCTGTCCCTCCAGCATGAAGCCTCCCGCCTTCACCTGCGTATAATCGCCGATGGAAAACTTTTCCCGTTGCGTGGCGGTTTCGCGTTCCTCCCAGCTCAACCACACGTCCTGCCGCAGGTGTTCGATATCCGCCTTCAACTGAAACCCCTGCTCGATGGGTTCCCGGTAACGCAGGACATCGTTGAAAAATGCATCGTGCAAAGGATGGTTCCGGTCGAGGGTCCCGGCGGTGAACTGCCAGCCCGGACGAAACCCC
>CAYPKH010000066.1:0-8199 GCA_964411245.1 uncultured Nitrospina sp. | reverse complement strand
GGCCCTCGCCGTACAAGTTGTCCACCTTGCCCTCCAGAATGTAGATCCCCGCCTCGAAACCGTCGTGATAATGCGGCTCCGCTTTGCCGCCGGGCGGGATGTGCACCAGCATCATGGAGAGGTTCCGCGTGCCCGCCGTGTTCTCCGAGAGGCCCGAAAAATAGTTGAGGTTGCGCTTGGTGGTGAATGCTGCATCGGGTCGCACCCGAACGAGTCTTTTTTGAGAATGTTGGGAGTTCATGGTCCACCTCCTTTGCACCATTTTAACGCCTTTCCATATTTTTTTGTAAGGAGTCGCGGATGCTCCCGACTACCTAACAGAATTCGCGCTTCTCTCTCCTCAGCAGTCTGTAGCAAAGTGTCATTACCATGCGGATTCTCCCCCGGCCTTGTGTCGCAACGGGCCGGGCCCTCCCAGCTCCTTCTGACCGGGACGGCAACGCCCCGGCCGGGAGGAGTCTTCCCTTGTTCTGCACCTTCCTGTTTCATGCGCGAAACCCCTTGAATTGCCGGGGTGGGCGGGTTTGACCGGGTTTTGGCCCTGTGTTAGAATCGCCCCGATTGCAGGGGATGAATCCAAACCTCTGATTTTTCATCCTAATTCAAAGTTTTCCCTTTGAAATGGACCGGTTGTGAATATTCCCTTTACAAAAATGAGCGGCAGCGGCAACGATTTCGTCATCATCGACAATCGTGAGCCGGTGCTGGACCCCGCGACCAAGCGGGAGTTCGTCCAAAAGGTCTGCCGACCGAAAAGTTCGGTCGGCGCCGACGGGGTGATTTTCATCGAAAACTCCGACAAGGCCGACTACAAGTGGGATTTTTACAACTCCGACGGCTCTTCCGCCGAGATGTGCGGCAACGGCGGCCGTTGCGTGGCGCGCTACGCATTTGAGAAGGGCATCGCCCCGCAAAAGCATTCCTTTGAAACCATCGCCGGCATCATCGAGGCTGAAGTCAACGGCCCCGTAGTGAAAGTGAAGCTGACCCAACCGGAAAATCTGAAGAACGACGTGCAGGTGGCGTTCGAGGGCCTGCAATACAAAGTGGACAGCATCAACATCGGGGTGCCGCATGTCATCGTGTTTTCCGAGGACGTGGACGCCGAGGATATCCAGAAAATCGGAAGCGGCATCCGCTACCATTCCATCTTCGCCCCGGCGGGGACCAACGTCGATCTGGTCGAGAAGAAAAATGGCAATGCCCTCAAGGTGCGCACGTATGAACGCGGCGTAGAGGGGGAAACCCTCGCCTGCGGTACCGGCGTGGTGGCCTCGGCGATCATCGCCGCGCACAAATTCAAGATCGAATCGCCCGTCAACGTGGAAACGCGCGGCGGCGAAATTCTGAAAGTCCATATCGAACCTTCCAACGGTTCCCTGCCCGTGGTGTATCTCGAGGGGCTGACCAAGATCACGTTTGAAGGTCAAATCGTTGAACTGTGATCACCCGTTAAAGGACAATCATGTTTGAAGGATCCCTGGTCGCGATCGTCACCCCGTTCAAGAACGGCAAGGTGGATGACCAGGCGTTTCGCGATCTGCTGCAGTTTCATGTTGAAAACGGCACCCAAGGGATCGTGCCCTGCGGCACCACCGGTGAGTCGGCGACCCTGACCACCGAGGAACATCATCAGGTGATCTCCATCGCGGTGGAGGTGTGCAAGGACAAAATTCCGGTGCTGGCGGGCACTGGGTCGAACTCCACCCGCGAGGCGATCGAGTTGACCCAGTTCGCCCAGAAGGCGGGCGCCGACGGCGCGTTGCTGATCACGCCCTATTACAACAAGCCGTCCCAGCAGGGGCTCTACGAACATTTTACGGCGGTGGCGCAGGAAACCGATCTGCCGATCATCCTGTACAACGTGCCGAGCCGCACTTCAGTCAACATGCTGCCGGAAACCGTGGCCCGCCTGCATAAGGATCAGAAGAACATCATGGGTATCAAGGAAGCCTCGGGTTCGCTCGGCCAGATCAGCGAGGTGATCGACCAGTGCGGCGACGATTTTGTGCTGTTGTCGGGAGACGATGGTCTGCTGTGGCCGATCCTCGCTGTCGGAGGCAAGGGCGTGATTTCCGTTTCCGCCAACCTCGTGCCGGAGAAGATGGCGCTGATGTGCGCCCGGGCCGCGCATCGAGACATGGATGGCGCCGCGGCGCTCCATTATGAGTTGATGGTGCTGAATGACGCCATGTTCATCGAAACCAATCCGGTGCCGGTGAAAACCGCGCTCGCCCTGATGGGGAAAATGTCCGGCGAGTTGCGGGCACCGCTGGCCCATATGTCCGAAGATCACGTCGAGCAGTTGAAGACGGTTCTCAAGCAGTACGCCTTGATTTAAGCCCTTACCCATACAATTCCTTGAAATTCAGCGATTAAGGGGATTTCTTCTTGCAAATCCGGTTCGGTTTATTGTCCAATGGTGAGAAATGGTTTGTTTTTAGGAGGTTGAATTGATCAAAATCGGTGTAGTGGGTGCGGCAGGGCGCATGGGCAAAACCATCGTGTCCTGCATTGGCGATACGGACGGCGTTGCTCTGTGTTGCGGCACCGAGGCGCCGGGCAACCCCGCCTTGGGACAGGACGTGGGCGAGCTGGCGGGCATCGGCAAAAAGAATATTGTCCTGCACGACGACCTGGCGGAAATGATGCGCACCTGCGACGCGGTCATCGATTTTTCCACGCCCGAATCCAGCTTGCGGACGCTGAAAGAGGCCGTGGCGCAGAAGAAGGCGGTGGTGTTCGGCACCACCGGGTTGTCCGAAGGAGAGAAAGATCAGCTCCGGCAAGCGGCGAAATCCATTCGATGCGTGTTCGCGCCCAACATGAGCATCGGCGTCAATGTGCTGTTCAAGGTGGTGCAGGACGTGGCCCGAATTCTGGGCGACGCGTATGACGTCGAGATTGTCGAGACGCACCACAAATTCAAAAAGGACGCCCCCAGCGGCACTGCGGTGCGTCTGTCGGAGTTGGTGGCCGAGGCGTTGCAGCGCGACCTCAATGAAGTCGGCGTTTATGGCCGCAAAGGATTCAGCGAAGGGCGCGGGCCGAAAGAGATCGGCATACACACCCTGCGCGCCGGGGATATCGTCGGCGAACACCGGGTGCTGTTCGGCGGCATGGGCGAGACGCTGGAGGTGCTTCACCGGGCGCAGAGCCGGGAAACTTTCGCGCGCGGAGCCGTCCGCGCCGCGCAGTGGGTGATCGGTCAACCGCCGGGATTGTACGACATGCAGGATGTGCTGGGTTTGAAAGGCAAATAACATGTTCGGATTACGATTCAAATTGAACCGCCGTTTGTTTCTGAAAGCGTTTTCGTTTTCGGCGCTGGCTTCCCTGTGGCCTAAGAACAGCGCCGGCACGGTCAGTTTTCAAACCAACAAAAACATTCCCCCGAACTACATCCAGAACCGGGACGTGCCCGGTTTTTTCATTCGCAGCGCCAATCCGTTTCTGGGAGTGGATGTCCAGGAATGGGGCCTCGCCGTCGGCGGAAAGGTGAAGAATCCGGTGGCTTACGGCTACGAGGATTTGTTTGGCTTCCCCATCGTGTCGCAGGTGTCACGCCTCAAGTGCGTGGAATGCTGGTCCGCCAAGGCCAGGTGGGAGGGTTTCCGGTTTCAGGAACTGGTCGACCGAGTGCAACCCGACCCGGAAGCGAAGTACGTTACTTTTCAGTCCGCCGACTCCTATTACGAAAGTTATAAGCTGGAAGAATTACTGAGACCGCGGGTGCTGATGGTTCTGCGTATGAACGATCAGCCGCTCACCAAGGACCATGGATTTCCCCTGCGGCTGATCGCGCCGTTCAAGTACGGCTACAAGAACGTCAAATACATCACCCAAATCACGTTTACCGATTCGCGCAAACGCAACTACTGGGCGGATTACGGTCCGTACTCCGTGGACGGAACGATTCAGCCCGGCATCGACCATCCGTTGGACTTCAACAAAAAACCCTTGCCCATCAACGGCGGGGAAGTGTTTCATCCGTTCGATCCGCGTCCCGCCTCACCCCAAGCGCGTCAATGAAATGGCGGCTATTCTCATTATTATTGTTCTTGTCTTTTTGGCTTTCGACCTGTTCGGAAAATAGCGTCGAGCAGATTCCCGTCCAGGTTCCAGACGGCCTCATGGTTCCAGACGGCATGGTGTACATCCCGGAGGGAGAATTCAGCTACGGCCATGCCGAAGATCCCAAAACCGCTCTCGGTAAAAAAATTGAGCTGAAAGCGTTTTTGATCGACCGGTATGAAACGCAACGCGGAGACTACTGGAAATTCAGATCGGATTATCATGTCAGCCCGGGAAAGGAGAAATTCCCGGTCGTGTTGGTGACGTTTGCGGAAGCGGAGGCGTACTGCCTATCGGCGGGCAAGCGTTTGCCGACCGAGCAGGAATGGGAAAAGGCGGCGCGCGGGCCGAAGGGAGGCAAGTGGCCCTGGGGCAAATACCGGGTGCATCCCAACAACGGGTTTTCGGGGTTTATCCCGGAGCCGGTGGATAAACGGACCGAATGGATCAGCCCTTACGGGGTCTACGGCATGGGGCACAACGTGTGGGAATGGATGGCGAACGACTGGGACTACAACGGCATGCCGGGCAAGGAGAAGGGGAGGTACAAAACGATCCGGGGCGGGTTGTACCAGTCCCATTTAAAGATTGATTTTTCCCATACATGGGCGCGCAACTTCATGGAACCCGATGCCCGTTACAACTTCATCGGCTTTCGATGCGCCCGGGACGTGGGATAGGGTCTTGCGGCGTTATCCTTTCGGGTTCACTTGGTTGAGGATGGTCAGGATTTTTTTCATGTCGTATTTTTTGAGATAGAGGTTCAGGTTGTCCGCCAGTTTCCCCCCCTCTTCCCCTGACTGAACCAGTAGGGGCAACGATTGCCGGATGCGGGTCACGTAATGCAACTCCGCTGCTTCCTTCAGCGAATGATGGACGGCTTTGGGGATCTGAATTTTGGAGTAATCCATATCGTGCAAGACCTGAGGTTTGGCATCTTTGCGCGAGGCGTCGGAATAAATGAATTCCACGTTAAGCAGATTTTTCAGGCATTCAAACACCTCGTCGGCGCGGAACGGTTTGAGGACCACTTCATGGGAACCCAGCGCTAAATATTGTTCCCGGTCGTGTTGCATAGCGGAGGCGGAGATGGTCACGATTTTATACCGGTCGGGGCCAAATTCCGAAATGATTTCGTGAATGGCCTGGCGTCCGTCCATGATGGGCATGCGGATGTCCATGAAGATGATGTCCGGCGAATGCTTGCGGACTTTATCCAGGGCGATTAGCCCGTTTTCCGCTTCAATCACATGGACCCCCACATTTTTCAGCAGGTGGGCCAACACCGCGCGGTTATCCGGGTTGTCGTCGGCCACCAGGGCTTTGACCTGATGATCGTCCGAGAGGCGCAACACCTCTTTCCCCTCTTTTTTCACAGGTTCCTGTTTTTCCTTGGCGGCCGGAAGGTGCAGGGTGAAATAAAAGCAGGACCCGTCGTTGAGTTTCGAGTCGACGTATAATTCCGATCCCATCAGCAGTACCTGTTTGCGGCTGATGGCCAGTCCCAATCCGGTCCCGCCTTTTTTGATTCCTTCGGCATCCTGTTTGAAAGGTTCGAAGATGGTTTTTTGAGCTTCCGGGGAGATGCCTTTGCCGGAGTCCTGGACTTCAAACCGGTATTGGTCGTTTGTTTCGGGGATGATATTCAGGGAAATGGTTCCCGAATCGGTGAACTTGACCGCATTGGCCAGCAGGTTGATCAGCACCTGCCGTATTTTTTCTTTATCCCCGTAAAGCCAGCACCGATCTTCGGGAAGGGGAATCGCCTCAAGAGTCAAACCCTTTTCTTCGCATTTCAATTTGAACAGCGTGTTGATATCTTCGATTAGCCGGTTCATGTTGAAGTCGACGGGCCGGAGTTCCATCCGGCCCGCTTCAATTTTGGAGATATCGAGGATGTCGTTGATGAGCGACAGCAGACTTTTCCCGCTGGTGTCAATCCGTTCCAAGGCCTTGTAATGTTCCGGGGTGAGGGTGGGGTCTCTCCGCAGAATCTGGGAATAACCCATAATCGCGTTCAGGGGAGTCCGGATTTCATGGCTCATGTTGGCGATGAACGCTGATTTGGCGGAGTTGGCCGATTCCGCCTCGATCTTGGCGTTTTGCAGTTCCATCTCGAAATTTTTCCGGTCCGTAATATTCGTGTCGAGACCGCAGACGGCGTAGATTTTGCCGCGGGAATCGCGTAATGGGAATTTGATCGAAATATAGGTTTCGGTTTTATTCCCGACCTGCGCTTGTTCCTCGACCTCCAGCGGCTGGCCGGATTCGAGGACCCTGCGGTCGTGGCCGATCCGGCGACCGGCTAGATCTTTTGAAAAAATTTCCAAGTCGGTTTTTCCCCGCACCTGCTCGTGAGACAGGCCGAATACTTTTTCAAACTGGCGGTTGACCAGCACATACCTCAAATCGATATTCTTCATATAAACCACCGCCGTGGCGTGGTCTAGAATACTTCGGAGGCGTTCTTCGCTCTCCCGGAGCGCGCTTTCCGATTTCCGTCGAATCTGGATTTCATTTTCCAGGTCGAGGGTGCGTTCGCGGACTTTTCCTTCCAGGGCATCATGGGCGTCCTGAAGGGCGATGTCCCGATCCTGAATCTGGCTCAGCATGTGGTTGAACTGAATCACGAGATCGCCGATTTCGTCCTGACTTTCATTGACTGCGCGCAAGGCGTAATTGCTTTCCCTGGACACCCGGTTGGCGAGATGCGCCAGGTTTAGGAGGGGGGAGGAGATCGCCTTCTGCAGTTGCGACGACAACAGAAAGGCCCCTAACAGGGAGATGACCAGCACCATAAACGCGATGATGCCGTACTGTTGAAGGCGGTCGTATAAATTTTGAAGATCGGAATGGATGAAAATGGTGCCGATCTTCTTGCCGTTGAGCAGGATCGGCCGGAAGATCAGAATCTGCCCCTTTTCAAAAAAATTACCGGTCTCCCGGGGACGGTCAGGCAGGGCAACTTTCTGGTCCCGGTAATAGGAGACAAAAATTTTGCCTTCCAGAGTGTACAGTGCGGCGGACACCACACGCGGGTCGATGCTCAGGGTTTCAAGCGTTTCCTGGCCGGTGGCGGGGTCCCGGAATTGAAGGGAAGCGGTGCTGTTGGCGCCGATGATATCCGCCACGCTGGACAGCTCGCGCGCCTCGGTATTGCGGAAGGCCAGTAGATCGTACAGAAAGAAACCGAGCGCCGCCAGCAGCAACGCCACACTGGTGGTCAGCATGACGATGCGGTTGAGTTTTTCGCGAATGGAAACGTTTTTTAAAAAGTCCATTCCGGTTCTATCCTTATCAGGCGGGCTTCAAAAAAAAGGGCTCCACTGAGCCAGTGGAGCCCCCCTTTTAATTTAAGAGAGTTTCCTCAGGAAAGGATCAGAGCTTTCCGAAGGAAGCTCCCATTGTACTTGCGTTAGACAATGGATCACCTCCTTTTTATCCAGGGGGTGAATCCTGATGCCCAAAGCTCCCCTGGCGCTCCGGGCACTCCATTTGGATATAGATTGACCCACAAGCCGGGAAATGTCAAAAAGGAAATGGGGGCTGCGGGGAGCGGATCCTGGATCGCCGAAGGGTGGGGATGGGGTGGGTCCGCAAGGGGTTAACGGTGGACCGCCCTCCTCAATAGCCCTTCAAATGCTTGAGAATCTTGTCGGCGGCTTGGATGAACAATCCCTTGTCCGAGCCTCCCGCGAGGCCGCCCCGCACCCAGGTGTGCACCTGCCAGGCTCCGAGGACTCCTTCTTTCCCGATCAGGGCGATTTTGACCTTCAGCACGGCGCGGGAGCCGTCGTCGATACCGAAGGTGGCCAGCCGCTTCAGCCGGTTGCCTTTTTCGTACTGGGTGATTTTGTATTTCAGCTGGTATTTGGCCTGTTTCGGATCCTCCCCCACCAGAAACATGGAGTCCTCCAGCCGGTCCTCAAGAGCCAGGCGGAGCCGGTCCCCGGCCTCCCCCAGTCCATTGTTCTGGACTGTGATATCCCGCAGGTAAACCGTGTTGCGGTGTTGGTCCCAGCGTTTGTGGATGATGCTTTTGGTTCCCGTGCAGGCGCTCAGCCCAACAGCCAGAACCAGTGCAACGATAATCATGCCTTGCTTCATAGCGTCTTCCTGATGAGG